>DASQSC010000117.1:0-5534 GCA_035642555.1 Streptosporangiaceae bacterium
CGCTCCGCTGGCGGCTTCCTGGCCGCCTGCCTCGCCGGCCGCTTTCCTGCCAGCCGCCTGCTCGCCGGCCGCGCCGCCGGAGCCGCTGCCAGGCTGGTCGCCGCCACGGCCGCCCCGGGGCTGGTCGCCGGCACCGGCGTCGCCGGGCGTGCTTGATTTCGCTGGCGACTTCCGGGTGCGCCGCGCAGGCGTCTTCCTGGCCGGCGGGCTGCTGGCGTCCGCGGCCGCTCCGGTCAGGCCTGCCTTGGCTGCGCCCTCAGGCCTTTCATCACTGGACTCGCTGTCGTTCAGCTCGCTGTCGAGCATGCGGGCAATCTCCCGTCAGGCTCCCGGGTGCGGGTCCCCGGCCGGGGTCCTCCGCTCCGCGCGGGAGCTGGTCGTACGCGCTCCTCCGGGCCGCGGCCGCTGGCATGTCCGGGGAGGACGTTCCCCCCGGGTCCGCCTGCATGGAATCCGCTCCGGGACGCGTTGTCTCTTCCTGTTCCTGCGCCGCCGTGTTAGCTCGGGGGGACGATCCCCCCACACCCCCCTGCGGGGGCACGGCCCGGGGGGACGAACCCCCCGTACCCCCCCGGTGCGGCGGGGCGTGGCCGGCGGCTCCGGCAGCGACTTCGCTGAGCGGGCCCTGCGTCACCCTGGTCACCACTGGTGGTGAGGCTGGCGCGAGGGCCGCGACCTTGCGAAGTGCCGCCAGTACGTCATCGGGTCGCACCGCAGGTACACCATGCCGAACGACCATGTGAAGCACCGAATTCCCGGCGCCGGGCGCGCTGCCGGCATCCGGGCCTGCCGTCATCGAGGCCACAGGGGCCCGGGCGTCCATCCGCCGGACGCCCTTGCTCGTGAGGCGCTCGACCTCGGCCGAGCCGACGGCGAGGAAGGCCGCCACCGCGGCAGCGGCCTGGTCAGGCCTCACCCCCGGCAGAACCGCCTGCCAGTAGGACGCCTCCAGCTGGAGATCGTCCCGGGCGGCGGAACGCTCAGTAACCTCGATCACATCAATCCCGTCGGGCAGTGCCGCGTCGAGCCGGGCCTGGACCTCGGCAGCCGGGCACGGCTCGGTGAGCGAGAGTTCCAGGTACTCGGCCTCGCTCGCGGTCCCGGTCGGGGCCGCGCCAGCGTACGAGATCCTGGGGTGCGGCGTAAACCCGGCAGAAAGGGCTATCGGCAGCCCCGCCCTGCGCACTCCCCGCTCCACAGCCCGCGCAATGTCCCTGTGGCTGGCAAAACGCATCCTGTTTCTCTTAGCGTACCGGACAAACAGGCGCTGGGTGACGGGCGGCGGTGTCCGGTCACCGCCGGGCGGGGCTGGCGGCGCCACCTAACCCCCCGGCCCGCTGCCGGCCACGCTGAGCGGCAGCAGCTTCCTGCCGGTGGGACCGGCCTGGATCTCGGTGCCCAGGGACGGGCACACGCCGCAGTCGTAGCAGGGCGTCCACCGGCAGTCGTCCACCTCCGCCGCCCCCGCCGGGTCCACCGAGTCCTGCCAGTCCTGCCACAGCCAGTCCCGGTCGAGGCCGGCATCGAGATGGTCCCACGGCAGTACCTCGTCGTACTCCCGTTCCCTGGTGGTGTACCAATCCAGGTCCACCGGCTCGTCCGCCAGCGCCTCCGCCGCGCACCGCTGCCACCGCTCGAACGAGAAGTGCTCGCTCCAGCCGTCGAACCTGGCGCCGTCGGCCCAGGCCGCCCTGATCACCTTGGCGACCCGGCGGTCGCCGCGGGACAGCAGGCCCTCGATGATCGAGGGCTGGCCGTCGTGGTAGCGGTAGCCGATCGCCCGGCCGTACCCGGGCACCGACCGCAGCGCCGAGCTGAGCTTGCGGAGCCGGGAGTCCACCGTCTGGTGACCGCACTGGCCCGCCCACTGGAACGGAGTGTGCGGCTTGGGGACGAATGCCCCGATCGAGACCGTGCACCGGATGTCGCGGCGCCCGCTGGCCTTCCGCCCGGCCTCGATCACCCGCCGGGCCATGTCCGCGATCGCGAGCACGTCCTCGTCGGTCTCGGTCGGCAGCCCGCACATGAAGTACAGCTTCACCTGCCGCCAGCCGCTGGCGTAGGCGGTGGTGACCGTCCGGATCAGGTCCTCCTCGGTGACCATCTTGTTGATCACCTTGCGCATCCGCTCGGACCCGCCCTCGGGCGCGAACGTCAGGCCGCTGCGGCGGCCGTTCCGGCTGAGCTCGTCCGCCAGCGTCACGTTGAACGCGTCAACGCGGGTGGACGGCAGCGACAGGCCGGTGCCGGTGCCCTGGTAGCGGTCGGCGAGACCGGTCGCGATGTCGTTGATCTCGCTGTGGTCGGCGCTGGACAGCGACAGCAGGCCGACCTCGTCGAAGCCGCTCGCCGTGAGCCCCTGCTGCACCATGTCGCCGATGGTGGTGATGCTCCGTTCCCGCACCGGCCGGGTGATCATGCCCGCCTGGCAGAACCGGCAGCCGCGGGTGCAGCCGCGGAAGATCTCCACGCTGTACCGCTCGTGCACGGACTCGGCCACCGGCACCACCGGCCGCTGCGGGTACTGCCAGTTGTCCAGGTCCATGACCGTGTGCTTGGCGACCGTGAACGGGACCCCGGGCCGGTTCGGCACCACCCGCCTGATCCGGCCGTCGGGCAGGTATTCCGGGTCATAGAAGGCCGGCACGTACACGCCGCCGCTGACGGCCAGCCGCAGCAGCAGGCCGTCCCGGCCGCCCGGGCGGCCGGAGCGTTTCCAGTCCCGGATGATGTCGGTGATCGCGAGCACGGCCTGCTCGCCGTCCCCGAGCACCACGCCGTCCAGGAACTCGGCCAGCGGCTCGGGGTTGAAGGCGGCGTGCCCGCCCGCGAGCACGACCGGGTCCGCCTCGCCGCGGCCGGCGGCCGGCAGCGGGATGCCGGCCAGGTCCAGCGCGGTGAGCAGGTTGGTGTAGCCGAGCTCGGTGGCGAAGCTCACGCCGAGCACGTCGAACGCGCCGACCGGCCGGTGGGCGTCCACCGTGAACTGGGGGATCCCCTTCTCGCGCAGCAGCCGTTCCAGGTCCGGCCAGACGCTGTAGGTCCGCTCGGCGAGCACCCCGTCGCGCTCGTTCAGGATCTCGTAGAGGATCTGCACGCCCTGGTTGGGGACGCCGACCTCGTAGGCGTCCGGGTACAGCAGCGCCCACCGGACGTCAGCCGCGTCCCAGTCCTTGACCACGGAGTTGAGCTCGCCGCCCACGTACTGGACGGGCTTGCGTACCAGGGGAAGCAGCGGCTCCAGCCGGGGGTAGACCGATTCCACTGGCATCCTGATAGCTTACCGGCCGCTGCCAAGGGTGCCGCTGGCGGATCTTGGCCCCGCGGTCAGCTGAACACGTAGTGCCGGCGGTGCACGGACTGCAGCAGCCCGATCGCGATCATGTCGGCGAAGATGGCCGACCCTCCGTACGACACGAACGGCAGCGGGATGCCGGTCACCGGCATGATCCCGATGGTCATGCCGATGTTGATGAAGGACTGGACTGCGAACCAGATCCCCACCCCGGCCGCCGCCAGCAGCCCGAACTGGTCGTCCGCGGTGGCCGCGATCCGCAGCGTGCGCAGCAGCAACACGCCCAGCAGCACGATGATCGTGATGCAGCCAACGAAGCCGAGTTCCTCGCCCGCCACCGTGAAGATGAAGTCGGTCGACTGGGACGGGATGAACCGCCCGGTCACCAGCCCGCCGTGGAACAGGCCCTGCCCGAACATCCCGCCCGAGCCGACCGCGATCTTGGCTTGCGCCGCGTTGTAGCCGGCGCCCAGCGGGTCCGCCGCCGGGTTGGCGAACGACGTCAGCCGGTCCACCTGGAACGGCTTGAGCAGGTGCATGCTCACCATCAGCGCCACGCCGCCCACCCCGGCCACGGCCAGGGCAGCCAGCCAGCGGAGCCGGATCCCGGACAGCGCGATCATGCCGACCGTGATCGCCAGGATCACGATCGTCATCCCCAGCGCGGGCTCGGCGACCACCAGGCCGAGCACCGGCAGCGCCGTCGCGCATGCCAGCAGCAGGTCCCGCGGCCGCGGCAGGCGGTCCCCGTCCCGCAGCTCGCTGAAGATCATGGCGATGGTGAGGATCAGCCCCAGCTTCGCGTACTCGGCGGGCTCGATCTGGAACCCGGCCGGCAGCGAGATCCATGCGTGCGCGCCGTTGATGGTGCTGCCCAGCGGTGTGAGCACGGCCACCAGCCCCAGCAGCGACAGCGCGTACACCGGCAGCGCGAACAGCCGCAGCTGCCGGGCGTCGAGGATGGTGACCGCGGCCATGACGATCAGGCCGATCACGATGTTCAGCAACTGCTTCTTGAGGTATGTCTGCGGGTCCAGCCCGGCTTGCCGCAGTCCGGGCTGGGTGGACGACCACACCAGCAGCGTGCCGATCAGGGAGAGCGCGAGCACCACCGCCAGCAGCACCCAGTCCAGCTGGCGCAGCGGGGAGTCCTTCGCCAGCAGCCGGTGGCGGAGCGTGCCCGGCTGGCCGCCGAAGGCGGTGCCTCCCCCGCCACCGGGCCTGGCCGGCCACACCGGCGGCAGCCCGCGGTAACCGGCCGACCGCCGCAGGCCGACCGGTCCCTGCTTTCTCAGCCCGCTTTCCCGCTGGATGCTCATCCGTTCGTCCCCGTTGTCCCCGTTCTGGTTGTGCCCGTGGTCCCGGTAGTTCCGGTGGTCCCGGTACTCGCGGTCGGGGCGGGCGTCGCGTGCTTGCCCGGCTTCCGGCGGGGCGGATGCGTGGCATAGCCGGCCGGCGGGGTGACCACGCCGCTGCCCGAGATCTTCGGCAGCTTGGCCGGCGCCTGCCCGCCAGGGAACGCCGCCTGGTGGCCCTCGAGACCGTAGATCGAGTCCCAGATCTGGCGGGCGCACGGCGCCGACACGTCCGCGCCCTCACCGGACTTGGGGACCATCACCACGACTACGTACTTGGGGTGGCTGGCGGGGGCGAACGAGGCGAACACCGAGGTGGCCTGGCCGCCGAACACCTCCGAGGTACCGGTCTTGGCGGCGATCTGCACCTTGCTGAGCGGGAAGCCGGAGAAGGCGCCCGCCGCGGTGCCCTGCGTCACGACGCCTTCCAGCGAGCTCCTGATGTAGTCGAGCACGTACCGCGAGACCGGCAGGTGACCGGTGACCGGCGGCCGGATCCGCTTGACCACCTGGCCGGACGGGGAGATCAGCGCCTCGCCCAGCCGCGGGCTGTACAGCCTGCCGCCGTTGGCGAGGGCGGTATAGGCCCGGGCGAGCTGGAGCGGCGTGACCGAGACGTAGCCCTGGCCGATGGCAGCGATCGCCGCCTGGCCCGGGGTCCACTGGTAGCCGGTCCGGCAGTCCTCGTAGGCGATCTGCTGCAGGTAGGAGCCGCTGCGCTTGCCAGTCTTGCACCAGTAGTGCTTGAACTGCGCCCAGTAGTCGTACAGCCACTGCCGGGTGGGCACGGTGCCGGTGTTCTCCTCCGGCAGGTCGACCCCGGTGCGGTTGCCGAAGCCCCAGGCCACCTCCATCTTCTGCATGAGCTGGGCCGGCGGGTGCGG
>DASQSC010000118.1:0-2170 GCA_035642555.1 Streptosporangiaceae bacterium
GCCCAGTCCGCCGATGCCGCGGCCGGCGATCCGCAGCCGCAGGCCGGCGGGGCGCTGCTGGTGTTCGCGCACACCGGTTCCACCAGCCACTCAGCGGCCGCGGCGGAGCGGGCCCGGGCGGCGGGCTCGGAGGTCATCCAGATCTCGGGAACGGGCGTGGCCGGTGCCGACCTGGTCACGGTCGAGCGGGAGCGCTCGGCCGCCTACACCGCCAGCCACCTGGGGGCGCTGCTGCGGGCGGCCCAGCTGGCCCGGGCGCTGGGCGCGGACCTGCCAGCGCTGGCCGAGGTCCCGGCGGCGGTGGAGCGGGCGTACCGGGCGGGGGAGGCGGGGCAGCCGCTGGCGCCGCCGCCGGACCGGCTGATCGAGTTCACCGGCGGCGGTATCAACCAGTGGACCGCCGCCGAGGGCGCGCTAAAGATCCGCGAGGCCGCCTACGTGGCCAGCGAGGGGCTGGCGGTGGAGCAGTTCCTGCACGGGCCGTCGGTGGCGCTGGGGGCGCGGGACCGGCTGGTGGCTCTGGACGGGGGCGGGCCGTGGTCGGCGCGGATCACCGAGGTGGCCGCCGCGGCACAGGAGGCAGGCGCCGCGGTGACCCGGGTCGCCGAGGGCGGTCTCGGGGAGCTGCTGTCGGTGTTCCCGCTGACCGTGGCGGTGCAGCGGATCGCGCTGGAGGCCGCCGAGACGCTCGGCACCAACCCGGACAGCTTCGGCCGGGATGTGCCCGGCCACCAGGCATGGGACCGTATCAACCTGTGATTGTAGGATTTGTTACATCGAGATTGACGGCGCCGATGCGAATGTCGCTGACGCGGCCAGGCGGCGGATGGCGGACCTGACCCCGTCCGAGCGCAAGGTCGCGCGGGCGCTGCTCGCCGCCTATCCGGTGGCGGGTCTTGAGACGGTCGCCGAGCTTGCCAGGCGGGCGCAGGTGAGCGGTCCCACCGTGATCCGGTTCGCGGCCAAGCTGGGGTACGAGAGCTACCCGGTGTTCCAGCGGGCGCTGAAGGACGAGCTGCTCGCGCGGGACAGCTCGCCCACCGCCCAGATCTCGTCCCGGCTGCCGGGGCGGCCTCCGCTGCTGGCCCGGGCGCACCGCGGGTTCGCCGGTGCGCTCGCCCAGACGCTCGACCGGCTCCCGGCCGAGGACGTCACCGGCTGCGTCGCGCTGCTGGCGGACGTCAAGCGCCCGGTCACCGCCGTGGGCGGGCGGTTCACCGGCGGGCTCGCCGAATACTTCACCGGCCACCTGCAGCAGGTGCGGCCCAGGGCGGGCCTGGTCCAGGCCGGCCCGTTCGGGAAGCTCAGCCATGCCCTCGACATGGGCAAGCGGGACGTGCTGGTGGCCTTCGACTTCCGTCGCTACCAGCCGGACACGATCGAGTTCGCCCGGGAAGCCCGCTCGCGCGGCGCCGCCGTGATCCTGGTGACCGACCCCTGGCTGTCGCCGCTCGCGGAGATCGCCGGCTTCGTGCTGCCAGCGGTGGTGGAGGCGGTCTCCCCGTTCGATTCGCTGGTGACGGCGTTCGGGATCGTGGACGTGCTGATCGCCGGGGTCATCGACGAGATCGGGGACCTGGCCGAGCAGCGGGTGCGCTACCTCGACAAGCTGGCGGCGCTGGCAGCGGGCTCGGCCGGTCAGGATCCGCCGACGGCGCTCAGGTAGCCGGCCAGCATGGCCTGCGCCGCCTGGCGGACGCTGTCGTCGCCGGGCAGGAACCCCGGATGGTGCAGGCTGAGCTCGCCCTCGGTGCCGAGGAAGAGCATCAGGGTGGGCGCGCTGCGGGCATAGAACGAGAAGTCGTCGGCGCCGCACGACCGGAAGCCGGTGTCCACGCCGAAGCCGAGCGATTCCAGCCACGGCCAGCTCGCGGTGGCCAGACCGTCGTCGTTGACCAGGGCGGGCTCGCCCTCGGTGATCGTCACGGTGCCCCGGCAGCCGTGCGCGCGGCAGATGTGATCCACCACCTCGCGGAGGGTGGCGTGCAGGGCCGGCCGGTCGCTCTCGTCGAGTGCCCGCAGCGTGCCACGGGCCCGCGCGCCCGGCGGGATGACGTTGGGCGCGTGACCGGCCGCCAGCATGCCGACCGAGGCCACGACCGCGTGGGTGGGATCGGTGTGCCTGGCGATCACCTGCTGGACCGCCAGCACCGCCTGGCAGAGCGCCGGC
>DASQSC010000119.1:0-3507 GCA_035642555.1 Streptosporangiaceae bacterium
TCGCCGGCGGCAGGCCCGGCCGGTCGCGGCGCTCCGGGCGGTCCGGCCGGGTCCGGGTCCGGGTCCGGGTCCGGGGGAACGGGCGACGCTGACGTCCCGGCCGGCCCGTTCTGGCTGCGGCCGCTCCGGCGGCGCAAGTAGGGCGCACCATGGAGCTGTCACCTGGTCAGCGGAAAGCCGCCTTTGCCGTGATCGTGCTCGCGCTGGCGGGGCTCGGCGCGTTCCTGCTGATGCCGGGCCACCATCCGGCGCGGGCGACCGGGTCGTCCAGCCGCCCCGGCAGCCACCCGTCCGCCCGGGCCAGCACCGGCACCGCCGCGTCGGCCCCTGCGACCGCCCCGGCGTCGGTCCCGGCCGCGTCTGCACAGCCGGGCCGGGCGGCGGGCTCGGTGGACATCTACCGGCTGCTCCCGTTCGGCGAGTCCGGCCTGGACCAAGCGGTCGCGCTGACGCAGCGGTTCGGGAAGGCCTACGGCACCTACTCCTACCGGCAGAACGCGAACGCTTACGTCGCCTCGCTGCGCGGCATGGTCACTTCCGACCTGGCGACCACACTGGCCCGCGGCTACTCGACGCCCGGAGTAGCACAGGCCCGGATCCGGCAGAAGCAGGTCTCGGTCGGCGCCGCCCAGGTGACCGCGCTCCGGGCGTTCGGGCCTTCCAGCCTGACGTTCCTGGTGACCGTCGTGCAGAAGATCACGCAGGCCCAGGGCAGGAATCAGCTCACCAGCCGCTATGCCGTGACGGTGACCAGGGCTGGCAGCGGCTGGCAGGTCAGCGACATCCAGCTGGCATCGGCGGGCAACGCGTGATCGGCGGCGGGCACATGCTCAGGCCGGCCGGGCTCTTGCTCAGGCCGGCCGGGCTCTTGCTCAGGCCGGTTCATGATCGGGGCGGCGGGCTCATGGGCAGGGCGGCTCATGATCAGGACGGCGGGATCATGCACAGGGCGGCGGAGTCATGATCGGCCGGGTAGCCGCGCCTGGCTTCCTCAAGATCGCGCTGATCGTGGTCATCGGCGGAGCGGTGCTGCTGGCCGGCGGGCTGGCACTGGTGCCGATGACGATCGCGGGCGGTGGCGCGCTGATGTTCGCGGCCGGCAACGGCAACGGCTGCCCGGGCAACAGCCCGGCCCCGGCGGCGCAGGGCAGCCTGGCCGGGAGCGGGAGCCCGGTCCCGAGCGCGAGTCCATCGCCGGCGGCCAGCCAGGGCGCGATTGCCAGCGGCCCGGCCGCAGGGGCCAGCCCGGGGGAGAGCGTCAGCCCGGCCTCGGGGGCCAGCAGCCGGGCCTCGGGTGCCACCAGCCCGGCTGCGGGCACGAGCCCGGCGGAGAGTGCCACCGCGGCTGCGGGCAGCCAGGGCGCGGGCGCGAATCCGGCGCAGAGTGTCGGCCCGGGCGCGGGCGCGAGCAGCCCGGCGGCCACTGGGAGCCTCTCCCCGCCGGGAGCAGGTCCCGGGCTCGGCCGCGCCGCCAGCCGGGTGGTGAACGCGATCGCGCAGCCGGGTACCAGTCAGACCGGGCGCGCCACGATCCCGGCCGGTTACCTTGCGCTCTACCGGGAGATGGGACGGCGGTACGGGGTGCCGTGGGTGCTGCTGGCCGGCATCGGCCGGGTCGAGTCCGACAACGGGCAGGCCAGGCTGCCGGGCATACGCAACGGGCAGAACGGGTTTGGTGCCGCCGGCCCGATGCAGATCGGCATCGGCGGCGCATCGGGGAACGCCTGGGGAGGCATGCCCGTGCACCCGGCGGGCGAGCCTGTGGCCGGGGTGGCGACGGACGGCAACGGCGACGGCGTGGCCAGCGTCTACCAGCCCGCCGACGCCGTCGCCGGGGCGGCCAGGTATCTGCTGGAGCACGGTGTGCTGAGCAACGTCAGCGACGCCGTCTTCGCCTACAACCACCTCGGCAGCTACGTCCAGGCGGTGCTCTACTGGGCCGGGGTCTACGCCAACGGCGGCTATGTGGTCACCAGCGGGGCAGCGGCGGCGCCCGAGTGCCTGACCACCACCGCGCTGACCACCGGCGGCCCGGCCGCGAGCCAGGCGGTCAGCACGGCCATCGGGTACTCACGGGCGCAACTGGGCAAGCCCTACCAGTTCGGCGCGACCGGCCCGGATGCCTTCGACTGCTCGGGACTGGTGATGATGGCCTACCGGGCGGCCGGGATCGACATCCCGCGGACCTCCCAGCAGCAGTGGTCCTGGGGGCCGCGCATCCGCCCGCGCCAGGCACAGCCGGGAGACCTGGTGTTCTTCGCCGGATCGGACGGCACCCGGGCCTCGCCCGGCCATGTCGGCATCGTGATCGGGCACGGCCTGATGATCGAGGCGTTCGCGAACGGTGTCCCGCTCCGGATCGCGCCGTACGCCGGACGCGCCCCGGTCGGCTTCACCCGCCCCTGGGCCCATCACGGCATCGCCCTCGCCGGCCACCCCCCCGGCTGACGCCCCCCGGCTGACGCCAGCCCGCTGACGCGCGCCGTGCGGGACGCAATGGACCAGGGGCTGCGGGGCGCCGCGGGGCGACTGTCGGAGGCGAGCGGTACAACCGGGCCGAAGGGATAAATCGGCCGGGAGGGAGCCGCCGTGACCGATGTGGTGACCGAGATAGAGCAGCAGCTATCGGCGTTCTCGCGGGACCTGACCGAGCCGGGGGATCGGGAGTGCCTGCGGTGCTACCTGTTGCGCATGCTGGCGGAGTTCGGCTGCGACAACACCCATCGCTGGACCGAGCGCTGGCGTAGCCTCCGGGCACCCCGGGCGCAGGCCCTGGTGCGGCGGCTGGCCGCCAGGGGTGCCTGCTGCTGCGATTGCGAGGTGATCCTCAACGTGTTCCGTGACTACCCGGACATCGGCCGGCTGCTGCCGTGCGCCGGGGTGTCCCGGGCGGGCTCGACCAAACCCTGCAAGCTCGGGGCGGGAGGCACGCGCGTAGGAATGTAAGGAGGCACGTAACCGCCGGGCGAGCCACGCCCGCGGGGGCTCACGCCATCCCCGGTCAGGCCCGGCGAGAGCTCATGCCATCCCGGCCCAGGCCCGCGGGGCTCACGCCCTCCCGGCCGGGACCGGGAGGGCTCACACCGTTCCGAGCCAGCCCTCCAGGAAGGCGATGAGGTCGGTGGCGTTCGCGATCTCCTTCGCGACCGGCTTCCCGTGACCGTGGCCGGCCGACTCTTCCACCCGGAGCAGCACCGGCGCGTCCCCCTGCTGCCCCGCTTGCAAGGTGGCGGCGAACTTGAACGAGTGCGCGGGGACCACCCGGTCGTCGTGATCGCCGGTCCTGATCAGCGTCGGCGGGTAGCGGGCCGGCCGCACGTTGTGCAGCGGCGAGTACCGGCGCAGCCATTGGTACTCGGCGGCCTGAGCCGGGCTCCCGTATTCGGTCCGCCACAGGAAGCCCACCGTGAAGCGGTCGTAGCGGAGCATGTCGAGCACCCCGACGTCGGGCACGGCCGCGCCGAACAGCTCCGGGTGCTGGGTCAGGCATGCGCCCACCAGCAGGCC
>DASQSC010000120.1:0-4050 GCA_035642555.1 Streptosporangiaceae bacterium
GAGCCGGCGAGCAGCTGGCTGCGCCGCAGGTACCGGACCCCGCCCGCCAGCGACGCCAGCCCGGGCGGGTGCCCGCCGCCTGCCGGGCGCAGCGGCGGCAGCAGCGCCACCGACCCGAACGCGATCGCGAACGAGGCCACGTCCAGCCCGTACACCAGGCCGAAGCCCGCCCGGGCGATCAGCAGCCCGGCCGCCGCCGGCCCGGCCACCGCCGTGATCTGGTTTGCCGCCGACTGCAACGCGAGCGAAGCCGGCAGGTCGGGCAATGGCACCAGGCGCCGCAGCGAGGCACGGCGGGCCGCCCAGTCGACTCCCTGGAAGGCGGCCGTCTCTGCGGTGCAGGCGAACAGCGGCCACATCCGGGGCGCCGGGCTGACGGCATTGAGCAGCAGGCCGGCGCTGCCGATCGCCAGCAGCACCTGCGTGGCCAGCATCACCCGGCGCCGGTCCCAGGCGTCCACCAGCGGCCCGCCGAGCAGCGACCCGGCCAGCAGCGGGAGCAGCTGACCCAGGCTCACCAGCCCGACCATGGCAGTGGAGCCGGTGAGCCGGTAGGCCTGATAGGAGACGGCGACCACGGTGAGCTGGGTCCCCGTCTGGGACACCACCTGCCCGGCCCACAGCAGGCGGAACCCGCGGTGCCGTCGCAACGGCCCGGTGTCCACCAGCACCCCGGCCAGCACCCTGCCTCCCCGCCGGCTGCGGGAGGGCTGACCGGTCATTCCGCCTCCATCCGGCGATCGCGGCCGTCTGGGCGTGTCACCGGGGCGAATCCTGCCAGCCAGCGGACAGCCGGGGCAACCAGCGGGTAGCCAGGCACCGGCCCGGATACGCGCCTGGCCGGCGGCGTGCCGTCGTTCAGAGGTGATTGATAGCTACCGCAGATATCGCCCTGCACCCGCTGCCCGATGCTGATGAGTGAAGGCGGCAGGGCAGCACCCCGGCCGCAGGGAGGAAAACGACAGATGAACGGCATCACCCACGCCACCGCGCTCTGGTACGCGAGCCGCGCTACCGGCGTGGTCAGCCTGGTGCTGCTGACCCTCGTGGTCGTGCTGGGCGTGCTGGTCAACCGGCAGGGCAGGCTGCCCGGGCTGCCCTCATTCGCGGTCACCGGGCTGCACCGGAGCCTGTCGCTGCTGGCGGTGGTCTTCCTGGCCGTGCACGTGATCACCGCGGTGATCGACCCGTACGTCACGATCGGCGCCGCCGCCATCCTGATCCCGTTCGTCTCCCCCTACCTGCCCTTCTGGGTCGGGCTGGGCGCAGTTGCGCTGGACCTGGTCATCGCGCTGATCATCACCAGCCTGGCGCGGGGCCGGATGCCGCGGCGCGCCTGGCGGTGGCTGCACTGGCTGGCATACGCCGCCTGGCCGGTGGCGTTCGCGCACGGCCTGGGCGTCAGCACCGACCTGCTGAGCGGCGGGCTGCGGGTGGTTGCCATCAGCAGCGCGCTGGCGGTTGGCGGCGCCGTGCTGTGGCGGGTGTCGCAGGCGATGAAGGCGACCCCGCGCCCGGAGCGAGCGGCCGCCGTGCTGGCCCAGGGGGACGACCCCCCCAGACCCCCCCGGGGGGACATCGCCCGTTCCGAGCGGACGTCCCGCCGCCGGCCGCCCCGCGAGCACCGGGCCGGCGGCCCGGTCAGCCCGCCCGACGACCCGGCCGCCGGGCCTCGCAACCCAGCCATCGGAACCGCTGCCCGATGACCTCACCCACGGCACTCGCCCATCCGCGGTTCTCGCTGACCGAGCCGCTGCCCGTACCGGTGCCCGGCCATCCGGCGCAGCTTCCCCGGCTGCTGCCGCGCCATGGCGCGGTGCCGGTCCGGCTCGCCGATCACCTGCGCGGCCGCGGCCCGGTCCCGTACCGGGGCGGGCCCGGCCAGCTCATCAGGGAGGTGGCAGCGGCCGGTCTCACCGGCCGCGGGGGGGCCGCGTTCCCGGTGCACCGAAAGCTCGCCGCGGTGGCCGGCGGCCCGCAGCCGGTGGTGGTCGGCAACGGCGCGGAAGGCGAGCCAGCCAGCAGCAAGGACAAGTCGCTGCTGTGGATCTCCCCGCACCTGGTGCTGGACGGGCTGCAACTGGCCGCCGAGGCGGTCGGCTCCCGGACCATCGGCCTGTACGTGCACCGCAACCCGCGGCTGCTGCGCCACCTGCAGATCGCGCTGGCCGAACGGCTCGACGCGCGGGTCGACCGGGCCCCGGTTGAGCTCATCGAGGCGCCGCCGCGGTTCCTGGCCGGGGAAGCGTCCTCGCTGGCGAGCGTGGTCACGGGCGGGGCAGCACTGCCGCGGCTGAAGGAGCCGCGCCTGTCCGAGCGCGGCGTCGCCGGCCGGCCGACCCTGGTGCAGAACGTCGAGACGCTCGCCCACCTGGCCCTGATCGCCCGGTACGGCGCCCGCTGGTTCCGGTCGGCCGGCACCTCCGCCGAGCCCGGCAGCATGCTCACGACCCTGCACCAGGCCAGCGGCAGGACGGACGTGGCGGAAGCCGCGCTCGGCACCCCCCTGACGGACCTGCTCAGGCTGGCCGATGCCGGGGCGGTGCTGGTAGGCGGGTATCACGGTGCCTGGCTGACCACGGCGGAGGCGGCCGGCTTGCGGCTGTGCAATGCCTCGCTCCGGCCGGCCGGAGCGTTCGTGGGCGCGGGGGTGCTGGCGGCGCTGCCCGCCGGCCGGTGCGGCCTGGCCGAGACCGCTCGCGTGGTCCGGTACCTGGCACTGGAATCGGCCGGGCAGTGCGGCCCCTGCTTCAACGGTCTCCCCCGGATGGCCTCCGCCCTGGCGTTCTTGGCCCTGGTGGACGGCCCCGGGTCCGCCCGGCGGGGCATGGCCAGCCGCTGGCCGGACCCGGCGGCCGCGCGGGCGGACCTGGAACGCTGGACCGGGCTGGTCGAGGGCCGCGGCGCCTGCCATCACCCGGACGGCACCGCCCGGCTGGTGCGCAGCGCACTGCGGGTGTTCGCAGCCGAAGCCGGCCGGCACTGCCAGGGGCAGTGCACCGGCACCGAGGCCCGCCCGTTCCTGCCGCTGCCACCCGAGCCAGCGATCGACGCCGCAGATTGGAGCTAGGCGGATGGGCAAAAAACTGCGGGTCGACCCGATCTCCTGCACCGGGCACGGCCTGTGCGCGGAACTGCTCCCCGAGCTGATCAGCCTCGATGAGTGGGGTTACCCGATCCTGGCGGACGGGCCGGTGCCGCGGCGGCTGGAACGGCTGGCGCGGCGGGCCGTCACCGACTGCCCCGCGCTGGCGCTGGCACTGGTCAGGGAGAAACCAGCGCACGGCAGAGCAGGCTGAGAGGATTCCCAGAGGCTGGGGATACGCTGGCTAGAGGCAACCGTCCGATGCTGGAGTCCATGGTGAGCGACATGCGCCCCGCGCCATCCGGGCCTGCGCGGGGCAACGGGCCGCCGGCTGCCGCCGTCAGGCAGCGCGCCGCGGCCGGCGGCATCCGGCGCGCCGACGGGACCGCCATCCGGGTGCTGGTCGTGGACGACGAGCCGAGCCTCGCCGAACTGCTGGCCAGCGTCCTGCGGTACGAGGGGTGGGAGATCCAGACCGCCGGGGACGGTGCCACCGCCGTCCGGGCGGCCCGGGAGTTCCGGCCCGACGCCGTTGTGCTCGACATCATGCTGCCCGACTTCGACGGGCTGGAGGTGCTGCGGCGGGTCCGGGCCGAGCTGCCGCATGTGTGCGTGCTGTTCCTGACCGCCCGCGACGCCGTGGAGGACCGGGTGGCCGGCATCACCGCTGGCGGCGACGACTATGTCACCAAGCCGTTCAGCCTGGAGGAGGTGCTTGCGCGGCTGCGCGGGCTGCTGCGGCGGGCCGGTATCGCGCGCTCGGCCAGCGAGACCCAGCTGGTGGTGGGCGACCTGGCGATGGACGAGGATGCCCGCGAGGTCCGCCGCGGCGGTGAGCTGGTCGAGCTGACCGCGACCGAGTTCGAGCTGCTGCGGTTCCTCATGCGCAATCCCCGCCGGGTGCTGTCCAAGGCGCAGATCCTGGACCGGGTCTGGAACTACGACTTCGGCGGCCAGGCGCACGT
>DASQSC010000121.1:0-3881 GCA_035642555.1 Streptosporangiaceae bacterium
GTGCGGCCAGACGCCGATGTGGTCGGGCTGCGCCTCCAGCCGGACCCGGTCCCGCATCCCGAGCCGCCGCATCATCTCGCGGGGCAGCTGCACGCGTCCGGCGCGGTCCAGGACCGCGTACTCAACGGCATGGTGAGTAGCGTTGCCGAACTCGTCGGTGGCGGCGTGCCGGAGTGTCTCGCTGCTGGTGCGGCCGTCGCGGATGGCGACCATCCGGCTGGCCTGGGCCGCCACCGCGGGATCGTGCGACACCACCAGCACGGTCACGCCCAGGTCGGTGTTGACGGCCGTGAGCGCGGCGAGGACATCCGCCGCGGTCGCCGTGTCCAGGTCCCCGGTCGGCTCGTCGGCGAGCAGCACACGGGGCCGGTTCGCCAGCCCGGTGGCGATGGCCGTGCGCTGCCGCTCGCCGCCCGACATCCGGCCCGGGGTACGGTCGGCGCAGTGAGCCACCTGCAGCGCGTCGAGCAGGCTGCCGGCGCGGGCGGCCCGCTCCCGGCGCCCGGCCCGGCCCAGCCGCATCGGCAGCATCACGTTCTGGCGGCCGGTCAGGTAGGGCAGCAGGTTCCGTGAGGCCTGCTGCCAGACGAATCCCACCACGTCGCGACGGTAGGCGAGCCGCTGGCGGGGACTGAGCCCGGCGAGGTCGTAGCCGGCCACCCGGACCATCCCGGCGGTGGGCGTGTCCAGCCCGGCGAGGATGTTCATGAGGGTGGACTTGCCGCTGCCCGAGGCCCCGACGACAGCGGTCAGCTCGCCGGGCTCGACCAGCAGGTCGAGTCCCTGCAGCGCCTGGACCTCGATCCCCTCCCGCTGGTAGATGCGCACCAGCCGGTCGCACACGATCAGCGCGTCCTCGCCGTAGCCGGCCTGCGCGCCGGATGCCTCGGCGGCGAGCGCGCCGATCCCCGGCGCGGGCGAGGTGCGGGGCGCCGGGCCGCCGCCTGCCGGCGGCACGGTACCCGCGGATCCCGGCATAGGCCGTCCTCCCTCTGTCCCCAGCATTGTCACCCGCCCGCCGGGAGCGCGCGAGCCGCCCGGCGGCGGCTGATGGTGACGGCTTCGGCGGCCATGGTGACCACGGCCAGGAATATCAGTCCCGCCGCCGCGGCGGCGAGCGGCCCCGGCTGCGCCCGGACCACGGCAGCGCTGGAGCCGGTGAAGACCAGCAGGTTCAGCGCCGGGCCGGCAAGCTGCGCCAGGATCCACGCGCAGGCGGTCCCGCCGGCCGTGGCCGCCAGGATCTGCGGCATTACCTCCAGCGCGACCAGCCACCTGGCCTGCCCCGGGCCGAGCCCGAGCACGCGCAGCCGGGCGACGGTGACGTCCCGGTCCCGGCTGCCGAGCGCCAGCATCAGCAGCACGATCACGACGCTGAGGACCGCCGCCGTGGCCGTGGCCGCGGCCACGGCAAGGTAGGCGCTATGCGGCAGCGGCGCCCCGGAGAGCGAGGCCAGCACGGCTGACCGGAGGGTTACCGCCGCCCCGGGAACGGCGCGGCGGGCGGCCGCCGTCAGCCGCCGCCCGTCCAGCTGCGGGCCGACGGCCAGCAGGATGCCGGGCGCTGGCGGGTGACTTCCCAGCGCGGTCTTGGACAGCACGACCCGCGCCTGGCCGTGCGCGCCGGGAACCTCCGGTGCGGTGCCCCGCACCCGGATCGTCAGGCGGCGGCCGTCCACCGCGAGCACCGAATTGCCGCGTCCCAGCAGCGCCGCCGCGGCCGGTGAGGCCAGCACCGGGACCGGTCCGCCGGGGGACGCCGGCCGGGCCAGCGTCGCGGCCGGGAAGGCCGCGGCGGGAGTGGCTGCCATCAGGGCGGCGTACCGGGCCGGGCTCACGGCGATCACCGTCAGCGCGGTGCCGTGCGCCGAGCCTGGGGTGACGGTGACAGCCGCCGTGCGCCGGACGCCGGGGACAGCCGCGATCGCCCGCTGCGCCGCCGGGGTGAGCGGCCGCTGCGCGGCCGAGGCGTCGATCACCGCGTCCGCTCCGGTCCGCTGCCATGACACCGCGGTCTCGCCGCGGAGGATCGCGCTGCGGACGGTCGCGCCGAACGCGACCACCGACAGGGCCAGCACCAGCGCGAACACGGGCAGGACCGCCCGGGGCGGGGTCATTGCCGCCCGGGCGAACCCCACGAACGCCGCGATCCCGGGCCGGATCCTGGCCAGCCGCAGCAGTGCCCGCATCAGTAACGGGTAGCAGCGAGCGATCAGGATCGCGGCCGGGACCGCCACCAGCACCGGGGCCAGGGTCGCGGACCCGGTGCTGCCGCCGCCCGGCTGGGCCTGCTGGTGCGCCGCGATCAGCCCGCCGGCCGCGGCGGCGCAGGCCGCGGTCTCGGCCGCCAGGCGGCCGATCCGGGCCCGGCCGGTGACGCGTGCCTGCCGTCCCGGGCCCGCCCGCAGCCGCGCCACCCGGTACCCGCGCAGCGTGATCGCCGGAGTACTGGCCAGCGCGACCAGGACGGTGATCGCGGCAAGGACCCATGCGACCGGTGCCGGGTATCCGGACGTGAGGCCCGTCGCGAGGCCGCCCGCGGCCGCTGCGGCGGGCACCGCGGCCACCGCGCACGCCCCCAGCGCCAGCAGGGCAAGCTGGCGGGACGATGCGCCGCGTGCCTGCATCACGGCGAACTCGCCGCGACGGCGGTCGGCCAGCAGCTGCGCTCCGAGCAGCAGGACCACCAGGCCGGTCACGGACAGGCTGACCGACAGCAGGCTCGCCACCTGGCCGGCGGCGCTGTTCTGCGCGACGAAGCTGGTGAGCAGGCCGGTCATGCCCGAGGACAATGTGATGGCAGCGGGCTGGCCGAGCGCGGGCGCGGTGCCTGCGCTCGGCAGCCCCGCCCGGGTGCTGGCCGCGGTCAGCTCGCTGACCACGGCCGGTGCCTGATCGGCGGTCAGCGACCCCAGCTCGAGCGGGAAACCCCAGGACAAGCCGAGCGAGGACGGGTCGAAGCGGCGCGGCAGCAGCGGCAGCTCGCCCGCCCCGATGAACGCTGCCCCGTTCCAGAACGCCGGCAGGTTCGATGACCGCTCCATGAGCGCTGGCCGGGCCGCGATCGGATCGGCCGCCCAGAAGGCGGACCCGGCGCCGCCGGGCTGCACGACCCCCGTGACAGCGAGCACGATGCCGGCCGGCGACCCGTTGCGCAGGCCGAGGCGGGAGCCGGGGCGCAGCCCGAACCTGGCAGCGGTGGCGGTGGTCACCGCGACCTGGAACACTCCGCCGCCGGCGGTCAGGCGGGCGCCCACCGGCAGCCGGCCGGCGACCAGCCGGGCGTGCCGCATCAGCCGTTCCCGGTAGCTGACCTCCAGCTGCGGCGGCACGTTCCCCCGGTACAGCTGCCGCGGCGCGCCTGTGACCGGGAAGAATCCGGAGGCGAGCGCCGACCAGCCGGTGCCTGCCGGGGCGAGCGGCAGCCCTTCGCGCCGCAGGCCCGCGCCGAGCCTGGCACGGGTCGCGGCGAGATCACCAGGGCCCGGCGGCCTGCCCAGCAGCTCGCCGGAGAAAGCGGTGTAGTCGACGCTCCCGGAAACTGATCTCGCCAGCGGCGATGCCGAGGCAACCCCGTGCCGGAGGGCACGCGTGCGGAGGGCGAGGTTTTCCCGCGGGCCCGCCACCGCGACGAACACGCAGGCGAACACCAGCAGGCCGAGGACGGCAGCGGCGGCAGGTCCGGTGCCGGTCAGGCTCCGCCAGGCCGCTCCCGCCCGGCTCGCGCCCGGCGTCATGGTGCCTCCGCCGCGCGCAGCCGGGCGGCGGGATCGGCCCGGCGGGCCGCGGTGGCCGCAGCCGCCAGGCCCGGGATGGCGGCCACCGCGAGCGCGAGCGCCGCCGCCCGCCCCAGCGGCAGTTCCACCAGCACCGGCGGCACC
>DASQSC010000122.1:0-6560 GCA_035642555.1 Streptosporangiaceae bacterium
AGGGTGAGGATCTCGTAGCCGTCGCCGGTGACCAGGATCGTGTGCTCGAACTGGGCGCTGCGCTTGCGGTCCCTGGTGACCACCGTCCAGCCGTCCGGCCAGATGTCGTAGTCCACCGTGCCGAGGGTGAGCATCGGCTCGATGGTGAAGGTCATCCCCGGCTCCATCACGAGGCTGACCTCCGGGTCGTCGAAGTGGGGGACGATCAGCCCGGAATGGAACGTGGTGCCGATCCCGTGCCCGGTGAAGTCCCTGACCACGCCGTAGCCGAACCTGCGCGCATACGACTCGATGACCCGCCCGATGACGTTCAGCGGGCGGCCGGGCGCCACCACCCGGATGCCGCGCATCATCGCCTCCCGGGTGCGCTCCACCAGCAGCCGCGACTCCTCGGCCACGTCGCCCGCCAGGAACGTCGCGTTGGTGTCGCCGTGCACCCCATCGATGTAAGCGGTGATGTCCACGTTGACGATGTCGCCGTCCTCGATCACCGTGTCGTCGGGGATCCCGTGGCAGATCACCTCGTTCAGGGAGGTGCACAAGGACTTCGGGTAGCCGCGGTAGCCGAGCGTGCTCGGGTAGGCGTCATGGGCGATCAAGAACTCGTGGCCGGCCCGGTCCAGGTCGTCGGTGGTGATCCCAGGCCGGACGTGCCGGCCGACCTCCGCCAGCGCCTGTGCGGCGATCCGGCCCGCCACCCGCATCCGCTCGATCGTCGCGGGGTCCTTGACGTCAGGCTCCCCGGTCCGCGGGCGTTTCTTCCCTACGTACTCCGGCCGGGCGATGCGGGCCGGAACCTGCCGCGGCGGGGACAGCCGCCCGGGCTGGAGCGTGGTGGTCACGAGATGCGAGTCTAGTGCCATGACCGAGCAGCGCTGGTGGTACTGCCTCCGCCACAACCGCGTTGAGGGCGAGGACGGTTGTCCCGGCAAGGACCGGCTGGGACCCTATCCGACGCGGGAGCAAGCCGAGCACGCGCTGGAGACCGTTCGGCAGCGTAATGAGGAATGGGACGAGGCGGATCGTGACCCGTCGGACTGACCCGCGGCGGCGGGAAATGGCGGCCGCCCGATCCGGCCGCATTTAGGGTGAGAACGGTGGCCTGCGCGGGATGGCCGGCGAGGAGGAACGGGCGTGAGCGGTGACCGGGCTGGCGGCGGGCTCCCGCCCGCCGCCCGGGCCCGGCTGGCCGAGATCTCCGGCAGCGGCACCTGGGGCTCGGCCCTGACCACCGACGAGTTCGCGGCCATCCGCAGCGTCGGCTTCGAGCCGGTCGGCCAGGTGCTGGGCGCGACCGTTTACAACGTCGGCTACACCGGCGGCTACGGCTGCCCCGGCGGGCTCGGCGGGGGAATGTTCGGCGGGCCGCTGGCCGGCGTGACCCAGGTGTCCGGCCAGGGCGGCTGGGGCTCGTTCGCGGCGCTGGCCCAGACCATGTACCAGGCGCGGCAGCAGGCCATCGGGCGGATGTCGGCCGAGTGCGCCGCGCTCGGCGGGCATGGCATCGTCGGGGTCTCGCTGACGATCGGGACGTTCCCGGCCGGGGGGCTTGAGTTCAAGGCCATCGGCACCGCCGTCCGGGGCCGGGATGCCGCCGCCCCGCCGCGGCCGTTCACCTCCGACCTGTCCGGCCAGGACTTCGCGAAGCTGATCATGGCCGGCTGGGTGCCGGCCGGGCTGGCGCTCGGTATATCGATCGGGGCCAGGCACGACGACTGGCGGACCCGCAGCCAGCGATACTGGGGCGCGGGCAACACCGAGGTGGACGGCTATACCGAACTGGTCGGCCATGCCCGGCACGACGCGCGGGTCCAGCTCGAATCCGACGTCCGGCAGCTCGGCGCCGAGGGGGTCGTGGTGTCCACCATGCAGATGAACGTCCGGGAGCGCGAGTGCCCGGTGCAGGAGGGGACCCGTGATCACATCGCCGAGGTGACCATCATCGGGACCGCCACCGCCCGGTTCGCACCGACGGCCGCCCCGCACCCGGGCAGCCTCGCTGTGCTCTCCCTCGACCCGCAGCGCCGGCAGGCGGCGCGGGTCCGGCTGGGAGGCGGGCGTGCCAGCTAACGACGCACCGAATCCGGAGACAGCGATGACCGAGCAGAACGCCACCGAGCTGAATGCCGCCGGGGTCCCGCAGGATGCGATGCGCCGGCTGGCCGAGCTGCGGCCGGGCCAGCCGGGCGCCATCTTCACCTCCGACCTGTCGGTGAACGAGTTCCTGCTGGTGCGGGAGGCCGGGTTCCGCCCGCTGGGCCTGGTGCTCGGCAGTTCGATCTACCACGTCGGGCTGCAGATCGGGCGGTGGGGCCGCAACCAGGAGCTGGACGTGCTGTCGCAGGCCATGTACCACGCCCGGGAGCTGGCCATGACCCGGATGGAGGCCGAGGCGGACGCGCTCGGGGCGGACGGCATCGTGGCGGTGCGGCTGGACGTCGAGATGAAGGAGTTCGGCTCGGACATCGCGGAGTTCATCGCCGTGGGCACGGCGGTCAAGGCCGAGGACGGCGCGGGCGGCGGCGGGGTCAGCAACTGGCGCAACAACAAGAACCAGCCGTTCACCTCGGACCTGTCCGGGCAGGATTTCTGGACCCTGATCAGGGCCGGGTACGCGCCGCTGGGCATGGTGATGGGCTCGTGCGTGTACCACATCGCGCACCAGCGGCTCGGCGGGGTGCTGTCCAACCTGGGCCGCAACGTCGAGATCGAGCAGTTCACGCAGGCGCTGTACGACGCGCGGGAGCTGGCTATGAGCCGGATGCAGGCGGAGGCGGAGGCGCTGCACGCCGAGGGCATCGTGGGCGTCCAGCTCCGGCAGCACAGCCACACCTGGGGCTCGCACACCACCGAGTTCTTCGCGATCGGCACCGCGGTCCGGCCGCTGCGCGAGGACCACGTGATCCAGCGGCCCACCATGGTGCTCAGCCTCGACTCCTAGCCCCGCTCGTGGCCGCCAGCCCGGTGCGCGGCGCCGGGATCGTGGACTCGCATCACCACGTCTGGGACCTGGCGGTGCGGCCGCAGCCGTGGCTCGACCAGCCCGGCCTGGAGCCGCTGCGCCGGGCCTTCACCGAGCCGGAACTGCTGCCGCAGGCGCGGGCGGCCGGGGTGACCGCGTCCGTGGTGGTGCAGACCGTCGTCGAGCCGACGGAAACCCCGGAACTGCTGTCGCTGGCCGCCGGCAGCGGCCTGGTCGCCGCCGTCGTGGGGTGGGCGGATCTGCGGGCGCCGGAGGTGGCGGACGCGCTCGCGGCGCTGCGAGCCCGGCCGGACGGCAGGTTCCTGCGCGGCATCCGGCATCCGCTGCTGATCGAGGATGACCCGGAGTGGCTGCTGCGCCCGGACGTCCGGCGGGGCCTGGCCGCGGTCGCCGCCGCCGGGCTCTGCTTCGACCTGGCCGTCATGCCGCATCAGCTGCCGGCCGCGGTGGCCGCCGCGGCCGCGCACCCGGACCTGACGTTCGTGCTCGATCACCTCGGGAACCCGGACCCCCGGCCGGCGGGCCCGGATCAGCGGTGGGCTGGCCTGGTGCGCCAGTTCGCCGCGCTGCCCAACACGGCCTGCAAGCTGTCGGGGATCCTCGGCGAGCTGGACCAGGCCGGCCTGGCGCCCTACGCCGAGATCGTGCTGGCCGCGTTCGGGCCCGGTCGGCTGATGTTCGGCACCGACTGGCCGGTGTGCACCATGTCAGCGTCGTACGCCGGGGTGGTCGCCGCGGGACGGGCGGTCACGGCTGGGCTCAGCCCTGACGAGCGGGAGTCGGTCCTCGGCGGCACGGCGCGCCGGGTCTACCGCCTCGGGACGCTACTGCCGGAGCCAGCCGAGTAGCAGGTCGTTCAGCTCACCGGGCGCGTCCAGCGGGATCCAGTGGCTGGCGCCGGTGATCTCCTCGTAGCACCAGGGCCCGGTGACGAACGCGGCGGACTTCCGCATCCGCTCGCCGTCCAGGTAATGATCGTTCGTGGACCAGATGCCGAGGGTGGGCACCGTGACCGGCGGGAGCTGCGGCGGCGGGCCCGGCAGCCGCGGCGCGAGGTTCGCGCGGTACCAGTTCAGCGACGCGGTCAGCGCGCCGGGCCGGGACAGGTCGGCGAGGTACTGCTGCTGGTCACCGTCACCGCGGCTGAACTCGCGGAACCAGGCCCAGCCGTCGTAGGCGATGGTCGCCTCCGCGATTCCTTCGAACTGGAAGAACAGCTGGTACCAGCCCATCTCCTGCTGCCGGACGGTACGCGGCGCGAACGGGTGCGGCACCGACAGCGCGGTGAGCGTGCGCACCCGGTCCGGCAGCAGCGCGGCCGCCAGCCAGGCCACGGCCGCGCCCCAGTCGTGGCCCACGACGTGCGCCGCGTCCACGCCGAGCGCGTCGAGGATGCCGGCGACATCGGCGACCGAGCTCCGCAGCCGGTATTCGGCCACGTCCGCCGGCTTCCCGGAGCGCCCGAAGCCCCGCAGGTCGGGCGCCATCACCCGGAAGCCGTGGCCGGCCAGGAACGGGATCTGGTGACGCCACAGCCGGGCCGAGTCCGGCCAGCCGTGCAGCAGCAGCACCGGGGTGCCGCTCCCGTGCTCCTCGACGTACAGCGCGACGCCGTTGATCTCGAACGTCGTCCCCGGGTCCGGGCTCATGCCAGCATCCGCAGCACCTCGGCGCGGGACGGCCCGGGCGGGGCCGGGAGCGCCTGCCCGTCCGCCGCCGCCAGCGCCCGCTCCGCGAGGCCGGGGCGGCGCAGCACTTCCGCCGGAGCCGCGAGCATTCCGATGATCTCCGACAAGGCCCGGAACATGCCCGCGTCGGCCATCGCGGCCACCTGCAGGGCCTGGCCGGCTGCCTGCGCCCGGGCCGGCCCCGGGCGCGGCGGGGGCGTGCCACCGCTGATGGACGCGTTGACCTGGTCGCGGCGGGCCCGGTCGAGCCCGACCGTGTGCCGGTACCAGGGCGTCACCGTGGCCTGCGTCATCTTGTCGTGGGCACGGGCGAGGGCCATCGGGTCCCCGAGATGCTCGCGGACCACGCCCGCGGTCCCGGCGGCCTGCATGAGCCCCATGGTGATTCCCCTCCCGAGCGACGGGTTCGTGCACATGGACGCGTCACCCACGGCGACGATACCGGTCGCGACCGGCGTGCCGTCGACGGCGAGGCGACGGTACCGGTCGACGATCCCGCTCATCGCCACGAGACCGGTGACCGGCTCCCCGTCCAGGAGGTGGGCGTGCAGCGGGCAGGAACCGACCAGGGCAGCCCACGGTCCCGGCTCCCGGAGCCGCTTGAGTGCCTGGTCACGTGAGGATATGTAGATGGTCACCGACCACACCCCGCAGTCGCCGGGCAGGGTGAGGAGCGAGAAGCAGTCGAAGTGCGTCAGCAGCCCGGCCCGGAACGGGGGCGGCGTGCCGTTGGCCGGCCGGAAGTAGCGCGTGTAGTAAGTGAACCCCGAGTCTTCCTGTTCCTCCGCCGGGCTCTGGGCGCCGATGGCGGCGAGCCAGGCCGGCAGCAGCGACCGCCGCCCCATCGCGTCGATGACCAGGTCAGCGGCCAGCTCCTGGCCATCGGAGGTCCGGACCCC
Source organism: Streptosporangiaceae bacterium (assembly GCA_035642555.1). Classification (GTDB taxonomy): domain Bacteria; phylum Actinomycetota; class Actinomycetes; order Streptosporangiales; family Streptosporangiaceae; genus JAIRTY01. The sequence continues at coordinate 5,571 of DASQSC010000122.1, forward strand.
GCTGATGTCGGGGACGCCCGCAGCGGCCGGCGGCCCGGTCAGCAGGCCGGTGGCGTGCACCCCGCGGCGGACGTCGGCGGCCTGCTCGGCCACGATTGCCACCGCGTACTCGGTGACCGGCCGGCGCCCGGTCACGGTCACGAACTTCTCATCACCCTCGCGCGGCGCCCGGTCGGTAATGACCGGCGGCATCAGCGCGAGCGTGTCGAAGCTGGCAGCCCCGGCGCCGGCCAGGGCCTTGGTGGCCTCGGGCAGGTACTCGTCCAGGATCAGGCGCCCGCCCGGATGCAGGTAATGGGGGAGGCGGAACTGCGCCACGCCCGGCCGGTCCCAGTCCTGCAACGCCTCGTCCGGGGAACCGGGAACCGGCTGCCGGTCCCGTTCCAGCACGGTGACGTCGTGCCCCTGCCTGGCCAGCATCGCTGCGGTCGCGAGGCCGATGACGCCTCCGCCCAGGATGACAATTCCGGGCATTGCGCCCACCCCCCGTATTACGCCCCCTTGCGGACAGAAGCTTAGGGGGCGGCGGGCGCGAGGGCCACCGGCCGCGGCCGGCTTTCCGGCGGGTTCCGGTCAGCCCCCGAAGGCCTGCCTGGCCACCTCCCGGCCCTCCCTGGCCAGCCCCAGGAACCCGTACGTTCCCTGGTCGCGCAGTTCCCTGGCGGCGGCTGCCACCGCTCCCAGCGCGACGTACATGAACGCCCCTCCCACCGAGATGCGGCGCACCCCGGCCCCGGCCAGTTCTGCCACGGACGGCCCGCCCGGCAGCGTCAGCACGTTGACCGGCCGGTCCACCGAACGGACCACCTCCCGCACGTCCGCCAGGCTGGTCAGCCCGGGCGCGTACAGCACGTCCGCGCCCGCCTCCTGGTAGGCCTGCAGGCGGGCGATCGTGTCCGCCAGGTCCTGCCTGCCGTGCAGGTAGTTCTCGGCCCGCGCGGTCAGCACCAGCCGCGTGCCCCCCGCCGTCCCCGGCCCCCCGCCGGCCTG
>DASQSC010000123.1:0-2159 GCA_035642555.1 Streptosporangiaceae bacterium
AGCTTCCCGGTCCGCATGACGCCCACGTCCGTGCAGATCTGCTCGACCTCGGCGAGCAGGTGGGAGGACACGAGCACGGTGACCCCGTCCGCGGCGATCGACCGGATCAGGCCCCGCACCTCGCGGGTGCCCTGCGGGTCAAGGCCGTTGGTCGGCTCGTCCAGGATGACGAGCTCCCGGGGGCGCAGCAGGCTGGCGGCGATCGCCAGCCGCTGCTTCATCCCCAGCGAGTACGCCCGGTAGCGCTTGCCCGCCGCGTGCAGCAGGCCGACCCGCTCCAGCGCGCTCCCGATCCGGGCGCGGGCGGTCGCCGGGTCGGCGGTCCGGTCGGCGGCATCGACGCGGGCCAGGTTGGCCTGGCCGGACAGCTGCGGATAGAACGCCGGCCCCTCGATCAGCGAGCCGACCCGGGGCAGTACCCGGACCGACCCGCCCGGCATGGCGGTCCCCAGCAGCTCAAGGCTGCCGCTGGTGGGGTGGATCAGGCCCACCAGCATCCGGATCGTGGTGGTCTTGCCGGACCCGTTCGGGCCGAGGAACCCGTACACGCTGCCCGCCGGCACCACCATGCCGATGCTGTCCACGGCGAGCTGGCCGCCCCGGTACCGCTTGCTGAGCCCGCTCGTCGTGACGGCCGCGCGGGGGGCGCCCCCCGTGGCGACTTCGGTGTCCGAGCTCACTTCACCTTCGCTGCGGCGGCGTAGAGGACCGACGGCGCGACCGCCCCCGCCAGCACATGGCCGTCGCTGGTGATGAGGATCGACACCAGGCTGGTGGTCAGCAGCTTGCCGCTGCCCCACCTGCCGTGTACCTGCGTGGCCGACTTGAACAGCGCCGACATGATGGCCGCGTCCGAGACGCCGCCGCCGGGACCACCGGAGGCGGACCGCGCCGCCTGGCCGGCCGCCGCGGCGGCGCTGCCGGACCCGGTGATGCCGGACAGGGCCGACGCCGGCAGCACCGCCACCGAGAGCCAGTCCTTGCCGATGACCTGGCCCTCGTGGCCGGCGGCCTGCCGGGGGGCCTGCTGGCCGGAGTGGCCGCCGGGAAGCGTGCCCTGCCGCACCTTCGCGCCGGGCGGCGGGCTGAACCTGAAGTTCGTGGCCGCCGGGCGGGCGAACGAGACCGACGTGTAGCCGACCTGGAACGCGGGGGTGGCGGCGCCGCGCGCGAACACCTGCACCCGCAGCGGCACCTGCGGGTGCTTGCCGTCAAGCGCGATGCTCACCCGCCCCACCAGCGACCGGCTGTCCTTGGGGGCGAGCACGAGCTGGTAGGCGGGCTGCCCGGCCACCACCACGTTGCTCTGGGTGCTGACCATTGTGCTCGGGCCCACCGCCGCCAGCACCCGCTGCGCCGCCTGCTGCGGGGTCACCGGAGTGCCGGAAGGCTCCGGCGTGGCCTGCTGCGCGCCGTGGCCCGCGTGGGCAGGAAGCGCGTACCTGGTGACCGTGTTCGTCGTGCTCTGCCAGACCCAGGCGGACTGCCCGCTGCGGATGAAATCCGACTCGCCCATCTGGACCGGTGCCGCCAGCCGGACGTGCTGCGGATCGGCGTACCAGACCCGGACCGTGTGCGAGCCGGTGAGCAGCGAGGAGAACGACGTGGGCTGCTGCATGCCGGGAAGCTGCGGGATACCGAGCTTGGCCGTCTCCACCACGGTGCCGGTCAGCGACGGCGGCGGGCTGGTGGTGGCGGCGACCGCCGCCAGCAGTTGCGCGGGCGAGCGCTTCGCCAGCGCCGGTGACGCCTGGGCGACGCCGATCACCGACCCGGCGGTGACCGCCGCGGCCACGGCGACTGCCCCGGCCGGAACGGCCCACCTCGTCTGACGGGTCATCCTCACCGCTTGACACCCCTCTCGCCGTGCGATCCTACGCCTGCCCGCGTAGCGGCTCCCCATCAGTGTGCGGCAGGCTGCCTGTGGCGATCCTGAGACGCTCCGTGGTCCCGGGACAGCCCACCCGGCCGGGTGCGCCACACTGTGGTTGCAGAGCGCGGGGCGGTACGGGGAAAGGACCGGCGGTGCGGGTACTGGTGGTGGAGGACGAGCAGCGGCTCGCCGCGGCCGTCCGCCGGGGACTGCAGGCGGAGGGGTTCGCGGTGGACCTCGCCCACAACGGCCCGGACGGGCTGCACCTGGCCCGGGAGGGCGGGTA
>DASQSC010000124.1:0-2656 GCA_035642555.1 Streptosporangiaceae bacterium
TGTCCGAGAACAGGAAGCTGTCCTCCATGACCAGCCCGATGGCGGCCCGCAGCGAGTCAGCGGTCAGGTCGCGCACGTCGTGCCCGCCGACCCGCAGCGAGCCGCCGGTCACGTCGTAGAACCGGGGCAGCAGCTGGGAGATGGTGGTCTTCCCGGACCCGGCCGTGCCCACCAGGGCGAGCGTCTCGCCGGGCTCGACGTGCAGGTCAAGGCCCTGCAGCACCGGCCGGGAGGGCAGGTAGCCGAAGCTGACGTCGCGGAACTCGATGTCCGGGGTGCCGGGCGGCAGCGTCACCGCCCCCGGCCGGTCGGCGATGACCGGCCGGGCGTCGATCACCTCGAACACCCGGATCACGCTGGCCCGCGCCTGCTGGCCGAAGGTGACCAGGACCGCCAGCATCCGGACCGGGGCGACCATGGCCAGCAGGTAGGAGGAGAACGCGAGGAACGTGCCGAGGCTGATGGCGCCGCGGATGGCCAGCCACCCGCCCAGCGCCAGCACCCCCACCTGGCCCAGCACCGGGATCGACTGCAGGGCCGGGTTGTACCTGGCCATCAGCCGCACCGCGCGGACCCGGGAGGCGAACAGGCGGGCGGCGGCCCGTTCCAGCCGCCGGACTTCCTGCTCCTCCTGCCCGAACCCCTTCACCACCCGGACACCGGTGACGGCGCCCTCCACCACCCCGGCGACCGCGGCGGCCTGCTGCTGCGCGTCCCAGCTGGCCGGGAACAGCGTCCGGCGGGAAGCGTAGGTGATGAACCACAGCGCGGGCCCGACTGCGACCGCGATCACGGTGAGCAGCGGCGACAGCACCACCATCACCGCCAGCGAGCCCGCGAACAGCACCGCGCTGCCGAGCAGCAGCGGCAGCCATGACAGCAGGCCCTGCACCATCGTGATATCGGAGATGGAACGGCTCACTACCTGGCCGGTCTCGAGCGTGTCCTGGCGGGCCCCGTCCAGCCTGGACAGCGAGCGCAGCAGTTCGGTCCGCAGGTCGTGCTGGACGTTGAGGGACACCTGCCCGCCCCGGTAGCGGCGCAGGTACATGCCGCCGAAGTTGGCGGCCGCGGCGCCGATGAGGGCGGCGGCGAGCGGCCAGACCGGGTGCCGGACGGGCGAGACGAGGTCGTCCACGATCGCCCGCTGGATCAGCGGGATGACCAGCCCGGCGGCGGTGACGATGAGCGCGCCGCCAAGGGCCAGCAGCACGTTGCCGGGGTAGCGCCAGCAGTAGCCGGCGACCCGCCGCAGCCAGCGGGACTCGCCGCGGGACGCCGGTTTCGCGCCCGGGGCTGGGCCGACCGGAGATTCTGTTGTGGCAGGGGGCTGACGGGTCGAGGTTGCCGGTGCGTCCGTGCTCGTTTGCGGTTCCTTTCGGAAGGGGCCGGTAGCACTGTATCCGGAGCGGCGGACAATGCCGCCGCCGCGCCCTGTTAGGCTGCCTGCCCGTGCTTGGCCGGTATGACGTGATCGCCGTCCTGTGCGGCGGGCTCCGCCGGGACGCTGACGGGTTCCACCCGGCTTTCCTCACCGACAGCGACGAGCACGGCATGCTGGGCGGCCAGCTGCGGGTGCGGGCAGCGGCCGAGCTGTGCCGGGCCGGGCGGGCCGGCCTGTTCCTGTTCAGCACCGGGGTCAGCAAGCGCAGCCCGGCGGCAGCGCGGGAGCGGGAGTTCACCCGCCCGGGGACTCCGCCGTCCCGGGCGGTTAACCGGCCGTTCACGGGCCGCCGTCAGCCTTCGGGGCATGCCTGACAACACCGAGCACGACGACCGGACGTTCTCGCGGCGGCAGGTGCTGATCGGGGCCGGCGGCACCGGCCTGCTGGCGGCCGCGGGCCCGCTGCTGCACCCGGACGCCGCCAGCGCCCAGCAACTGGCGGGCGCGGCCGCGGACGGCACCCCGGAGCAGATCCACCTCACCTGGGGCAACGATCCCGCCAGCAGCGTGGTGGTGTCCTGGTCCTCGCCCGGGCGCGCCAGCGACCCGCGGGTGATCCTGGCCGGGCCGCACGACGGCGGGCGGCGCACCGTCCCGGCCGCCGAGCGCGTTTACACCGACGGGATCAGCGGCGAGACCGTCTTCACCTACCACGCCAGCGCCCTCGGGTTAATGCCAGGAACCGGGTACCGCTATCAGGTCACCGCCGGCAACGACCAGGCTGCGAGCCCGTTCGAAAGCTCGTTCACGACCGCGCCCGCTGGCCCGTCCCGGTTCCGCTTCACCAGCTTCGGCGACCTCGCGACCCCCAATACCCAGTGGGTGCTGTCCTACGGGCAGAGCAAGTTCGCGGTCGCCGCTGTCGAGTCGTTCGCGCCGCTGTTCCACCTGCTCAACGGGGACCTGTGCTACGCGAACCTGAACCCGAGGACGCAGCCGCCGGTGTGGCGCGACTTCGGCAACAACAACCAGACGTCGGCGGCGAACCGGCCCTGGATGCCGTGCGCGGGCAACCACGAGATCGAGTTCAACAACGGCCCGCAGGGACTGGCCTCCTACCTGACCCGCTACCAGCTCCCGGACAACCGCGTCCCCGGGTTCGGCGGCCGCTGGTACTCGTTCCAGGTCGGCTCGGTGCTGTTCGTGTCGGTCGACGCGGATGACGTCGTCTACCAGGACGCGGCGGCGTTCGTGGCCGGGCCGTCGCCGCTG
>DASQSC010000125.1:0-4590 GCA_035642555.1 Streptosporangiaceae bacterium
CGGCCGGCCCGGCCAGCACCCGCGCCGCCTGGTCCAGTTCCCGCCACGCCTGCCTGGTCAGCAGGCCCGGCCGGACCGTAGGCGTGGTGACGAGCAGCACGACCCGGCCGCTCAGCACTGCGGAGACGACCCCGTGGGCGGCTTCGGGCTGGACTTGACCAGCTGCGGGGCTGACAGCGTGCTGGCGGCCGGGACCACCGACAGCTGCGTGTAGTCCATCCGGCCGAACTGCGGGTTGATCTGGATCCGCAGGCTCTTGGCGGCCAGGCACTGCTCCCGGTTGAACTGCTTGCCCAGTGCCTGCAGCGCCGAGTTGGACGTGGGCAGCGTGCCGCCGTCAAGCTGGCGGAGGACCGCCGTCTCGATGGCCTGGTACCGGCCGAGCTGGGTGAGCATGTCCGGCGGGAGCCCGTTCGCCACCGCGAGGTTGTCCAGGCTGGCGCTGCTCTGGCGCGCCTGGGCGCGGGCGGCCGCCAGCGCCCGCTGGCTGGCGCCCGGGGTCACCGAGACGCCGGCCCGCGTCGCGAGCTGCTCCCGCACCCGGAACCGCACCAGCCACGACAGCACCGCCTGCGGCGTCTGCGAGGGCGGGAACTGCAGCCGGATCCGGCCGCCCGAGGCGTGGTAGGCGCGGTTGAGATTGGTGACCTCGTTCCCCAGGGTGGTGGCGGAGACCGAATGGCTGCCGATGATCGCGGCCGAGCCCATCCGGACCGGGCCGCCGCACGCGGTGAGCACGGCCAGGCCGGCCACGGCCGCGGTCACTGTCATTCCTGTGCGCATACCTGTGCGGAGCACGCGCGCGTCCCTTCGAAGGTTCATTCCTCACCAAATACTGCCGTGATGAGCTGCCCGCACCACGCGACCAGCTCCCGGTCGCGCAGCAGCGGCGACCCGGCCGGCGCGGGGGCTGCCGGCCCGGCTCCCTGACGGGCGCCAGCGCCCGCCCTCGGCACCGGTACGAGCATGCTACGCACAGCGGGCTTGAGCACCGTCTTCGGGTACAGGCGCTGCACCCGCACCTGCCGCGAGTCGGGCAGGTCGGCCGGCGAGAACCGGATGTAGCTGCCCTGCTGGGTGATGTCGGTGAGCCCGGCCCGCCGGGCCTGCGAACGCAGCCTGGCCACCGCCAGCAGGCTGACCACCGGCTCCGGCAGCGGCCCGTACCGGTCGGTGAGCTCGTCGGCCACCGCGGCCAGGTCCTGCTCCGAGTCCACCGCCGCGATCCGGGTGTAGGCCTCCAGCCGGAGCCGCTCCCCCGGCACGTACTGGTGCGGGATGTGCGCGTTGACCGGCAGCTCCACCCGGACCTCGGCGCGCTCGGCGGGCCCGGTGCCCTTCAGCTCCCCGACCGCCTCGCCGATCATCCGCACGTACAGGTCGAACCCGACCCCCGCGATGTGCCCGGACTGCTCCCCGCCGAGCAGGTTGCCGGCGCCGCGGATCTCCAGGTCCTTGAGTGCCACGTACATGCCGGCGCCGGCGTCGGTGTGCTGGGCGATGGTCGCGAGCCGTTCGTGCGCGGTCTCGGTCAGCGCCCGCTCGGGCGGGAACAGCAGGTACGCGTACCCGCGCTCGCTGCTGCGCCCCACCCGGCCCCGCAGCTGGTGCAGCTGCGGCAGCCCGTAGGCGTCGGCCCGGTCCACGATGAGCGTGTTGGCGTTGGTGATGTCGAGCCCGTTCTCCACGATCGTGGTGGCCACCAGCACGTCGTGCTGCCGGTCAAGGAACTCGGACATGATCTGCTCGAGCCGGTGCTCGTTCAGCTGCCCGTGCGCGACCGCCACCCGCGCCTCCGGCACCAGCTCGGCGATCCTGGCGGCCACCCGCCCGATCGACGAGACCCGGTTGTGCACGAAGAATGCCTGCCCGTCGCGCAGCAGCTCGCGACGGATGGCGGCGGCGATCTGCTTCTCGTCGTAGGGCCCGACCATCGTCAGCACCGGGTGCCGCTCCTCGGGCGGGGTGAGGATGGTCGACATCTCCCTGATCCCGGCCACGCCCATCTCCAGCGTGCGCGGGATCGGGGTGGCGGACATGGCCAGCACGTCCACCTCGGTCCGCAGCCGCTTGAGGTACTCCTTGTGCTCCACCCCGAACCGCTGTTCCTCGTCCAGCACCACCAGCCCGAGCCGGGCGAACCTGGTGTCCGGCGACAGCAGCCGGTGGGTGCCGATCACCACGTCCACGGTGCCATCGGCGAGCCCGGCGAGCGTCCGCGCCGCCTCGGCGTCGCTCTGGAACCGCGACAGCGGCCGCACCACCACCGGGAACGGCGCGTACCGCTCGCTGAACGTGGCGTAGTGCTGCGCCGCCAGCAGCGTGGTCGGCGCCAGCACCGCTACCTGCATGCCGTCCTGCACCGCCTTGAACGCGGCCCGGACCGCGATCTCGGTCTTGCCGTAGCCGACGTCGCCGCAGATCAGCCGGTCCATCGGGACCGGGCGCTCCATGTCGCGCTTGACCTCGTCGATGGCCGCGAGCTGGTCGGCGGTCTCCACGTACGGGAACGCGTCCTCCAGTTCCCGCTGCCAGGGGCTGTCAGCGCCGAAGGCGTGCCCGGGTGAGGCCATCCGGGCCGAGTAGAGCCGGATCAGCTCGCTCGCGATGCCCCGGACCGCCTTCCGGGCCCGGCCCTTCGTCTTGGCCCAGTCGGCGCCGCCGAGCCGGTGCAGGCTCGGCGCCTCGCCGCCGACGTACCTGGTCACCTGGTCGAGCTGGTCGGTGGGCACGTACAGCCGGTCCGGCGGCTGCCCGCGCTTGCCCGGCGCGTACTCGATGACCAGGTACTCCCGGACCGCCCCGGCCGCGCTGCGGCTGGTCATCTCCAGGTACCGGCCCACCCCGTGCTGCTCGTGCACGACGTAGTCGCCCGGGCTCAGCTGCAGCGGGTCGATCCCGCCGCGCCGCCTGCTCGGCATCCGCCGGGCCTGCCGGCCGGCGTGGTAGCCGGCCAGGTCCGCCTCGGTCAGCACCGCCAGCCGCACCGCGTCCCACCGCACCCCGCTGGTGATCAGCCCGGTGGCGACCGCCGGGACGCCCGGCTCCGGCGGCTGGTCCAGGTCCCCCAGCCGGGCCCCGAGCCCGTCGCTGCGCAGCATCTCGGCCAGCCGCTCGGCCGGGCCGTGACCCTCGGTGACCAGCACCACCCGCCACCCGGCGGACAGCCAGCGGCGCACGTCGGCGATGGCGCGCGCGGTATCGCCCCGGTAGCTCTCGGCGGGCGTGGCATTGATCCGGAACGATCGCCGTCCCCCCGCCGCCAGCTCGTCAGCATCAGCCTGATCGGACCCGGGCTGATCAGTGCCCCCCTGATCGGTGCCGGCCTGCTCGGTGACCTCGCCCGGCACGGCCTCGAACGGGGTGATGGTCCACCACGGGATGCCGAGGTCGCTGGCGGACTGCCGGATCTGCGTGACCGGGCGGAACGCGGCGGTGCCCAGGTCGATCGGGGCCTGCCCGCCAGCGGCCGCGTTCACCCACGACGCGTCGAGGAATTCCTGGCTGGTGCGGACCAGGTCGGCGGCCCGGGCCAGGATCCGCTCCGGGTCGCAGGCCAGCACGCAGCCGCCGGCCGGCACGTAGTCGAGCAGCAGCTCCATCCGGTCGGCCAGCACCGGCGCGAAGGCCTCCATGCCCTCCACCGTGATGCCGTCGGCCAGCTTGCCCAGCACATCCGCCAGCCCGGGGTGGTCGGCGGCGAGCTGCTTGGCGCGCTCGCGCACCACCGGCGTCAGCAGCAGCTCCCGGCACGGCGGTGCCCACAGCACCTCGGCGGGCTCCAGGCTGCGCTGGTCGGCGACCCGGAACGACCGCAGCTCCTCCACCGAGTCGCCCCAGAACTCCACCCGGACCGGATGCTCCTCGGTGGGCGGGAACACGTCCAGGATCCCGCCCCGCACCGCGACCTCGCCCCGGCGCTCCACCAGGTCGGCGCGCGCGTACCCGATCTCGACCAGGCGGGTCAGCACCTCTTCCAGGTCGGCCGCCTGGCCCGGCCGCAGCGACACGGGCTCAAGCTCGCCAAGACCGCTGACGATCGGCTGCAGCAGGCAGCGCACCGGGGTGGCCACGACCGTGAGCGGGCCGTGGCGCGGGTCAGCCGGGTCCGGGTGCGCCAGCCTGCGCAGGACGGCGAGCCGGCGGCCCGAGGTGTCCGGCCGCGGCGAGAGCCGTTCGTGCGGCAGCGTCTCCCAGGCCGGGAAGTACCCGACGGTTTCCGGCGGCAGCAGCGAGGACAGCGCGCTGGTGAGTTCCTCGGCCTCGCGGGCGGTGGCGGTGACCGCGAGCACGAACCGGTGCGGATCCTTGCAGTTCGCCAGGACCGCCGCCAGCAGCGGGCGCAGCGCGGGCGGGGCGGTCAGGTCGGCGCCGTCGCCGGACTGGTGTTCCAGGGCGATGGCTTGCCGTAGCTGAGGGTCGTCGGCGAGGACGGGGAGCAGTCCGGCGAGGCTCATGATTTTCCCTGGTAGGCAGCACAAAACTCCCGTCACCGGCAGCCAAGGGGGCAACCCCGGCCCGGTGCGGGGCCTCACCCAGTCTAGGACCTGACGGGCGATGCCAGCCGCGCGGACCGCCGCAGCGGCCCGT
>DASQSC010000126.1:0-3285 GCA_035642555.1 Streptosporangiaceae bacterium
CAGGGCGCTGGTGCGCCCACCAGCCCCGCCCCCCGAGCCCGCCACGCCCATGGTCAGCCAGCCGCCGCCGGGCACATCGAACCGCACCAGGTGCCCGGCACTGGTGCCGAAGAAGCTGCCGAAGGTGTTCGTGGTGTTCGCATACTTGTAGCCATGCCGCGCGCTCGGCTGCACGGTCGTGTTGATCGGCTGCCACCGCCCGGACCGGTCCCGGTAGTTAACCGGGCCGGCCGAGATATCCGCCTGCAGCCGCCCGTCCGACAGCCGGTACACCCGCGAGTTCGCAGTGCGGCGGCCAGTCAGCTCCCTCACCCGCCGCACCGGCCCCGCCTTCGCCTGATGCGGCATCGGCGTCCGCTGCGGCCCCCCGCCCGCCGCGATCGTCTTCGGTTTCAGCGCATCCGGCGTGCTGCCGCCGAACCAGCCACGCGGATCCCACCAGGAATGATGGGGTAACGACCCCCGCGACCCCGCCGGCAACGCCCCCGACCCCGCACCCGGGCTGCCGCCGGGCAGCGCCGCCACCGTGATCCCGCTGGCCAGCAACGCCACCGCAGCCACTGCCGCAGTCGCTCGCCAGTACCTGCGTGCCCACCCCGGAACCCGGTGAAGATCCACAACCGCTCCTCACGCCATGCTGATCAGGCAGCACCGGGCCGCAGTTGCGGCAGGCCAGGACAAGGAACCCGCTCCCCGGCCAGGAACATGGCGGCGAGGTCAGCCCGTTCCTTCCGGCATTCCAGACCTAAGTGTCACTGACCGGTAATATCGTTCATAGCTCCATATTTTGACCATGCCGGGTGGTCAGATCTGCGCGGCGGTGGCCCGCCAGGACGTCCATGGTCTGGTAAACCCCGGGTAACGCCACGGCCACAGCGAGCGTTCTGCAACCGTGCGCGGGGTGCGCACGACCCGGCCGCGCGGCGGGGTCTCGCCGGATTCAGGGAGCGGGCCTTGAACGAGATCATCTCCGGGGACGAGTTAGCCCCCTGCTGCTGTCACTCCGGGCACTTCACCGAGCGGGAGCTGGACGTTCTGTGCCTGGTGGCGGCGGGGGCAGCCAACGACCAGATCGCCCATGCACTGGCCATCAGCAGCCACACCGTCGCCCGGCACCTCCAGAAGATGCTCAGCCGCGCCGATGCGCGGAGCCGGGCCGAGTTAGTTGCCCGCGCCTACGCCGCCGGGATCCTGCTGCCGCGCACCTGGCCGCCTGGCCGCTCCGGCCGCCGTTGCCTGGAACCACCGCCGCCAGCCCCGGGAACCGCCAGCCGGCCAGCCAAGCCCGGCCGGACCACCCGGCGCCCGCGTCCCGCCCCGCCGGCCCGCGACGCTCCCCCGGCTGGCGCACAACACGAAACCCACCCAGGGCTGGCTGAAGTGCACCAGCTCGCATGGCACGCAGAGCCCGCTCCCCGCACCAGGGACATGACTGAGGGACTGGCCGGACAGGAGCGGGCCCGTGGCGTCCCGCCGCAGCGCACATAAGAACGCCCCGCTGAAACCGGCGGGGCCCTATCGGCGGAACTGTCGCACACCGCAGGCCTGGATACGAAGGGCGAGATCGTTGGCTTCTGCGTGCCGGATGGTCCGCTTGAGTGCGAGGTGCCCCATCGTCACGGCCGCGGTCCAGTAGCGCCACGGCCCAGCATCCCCTGTTAGGCTGCCTGCCCGTGGCAAGCCGGTATGACGTGATCGCCGTGTTGTGCGGCGGGCTCCGCCGGGACGCTGACGGGTTCCACCCCGCTTCCCTCACCGACAGCGACGAGCACGGCATGCTGGGCGGCCAGCTGCGGGTGCTGGCAGCGGCCGAGCTGTGCCGGGCCGGGCGGGCCGGCCTGTTCCTGTTCAGCACCGGGGTCAGCGAGCGCAGCCGGTCCAGGTTCGGGCCCGCGGTGCCGCCGGAGGCGGTGGTCTACGCGGACCATTTCCGGGCGGAGACCGGCGAGGACCCAGCGGTGCTGGTGGAGATCGATTCGGTCAATACGGCGGGCAACGTCGCCGCCGTGGCGAGGCTGGCGGCCGGGCACGGCTGGCGGGAGGTGGCGATCCTCAGCAGCGAGTACCACCTCCCGCGGGCGCGGGAACTGCTGCGGCAGGCTGGCGGCGGCCTGGCCGCCGAGTTCCTGTCGGCCGAGGCCGTGCTGATGGCGGCCCGTCCCGGCAGCTACGAGGCGCAGATCGGCGCCGCGTACGGGTCGCCGGCGGGCCGCAAGCGGACCGCCAGCGAACGGCAGGGCCTGGCCGACCTGTACGCCGGCCGGTACGACCGGCGGGAGCAGCCCGGCGGCAGCGCGGGAGCGGGAGTTCACCCGCCCGGGGACTACGCCGTCCCGGGCGGTTAACCGGCGGTTCACGGGCCGCCGTCAGCCTTCGGGCATGCCTGACAACACCGAGCACGACGACCGGGCGTTCTCGCGGCGGCAGGTGCTGATCGGGGCCGGCGGCACCGGCCTGCTGGCGGCCGCGGGCCCGCTGCTGCACCCGGACGCCGCCAGCGCCCAGCGGCTGGCGGGCGCCGCCGCGGACGGCACCCCCGAGCAGATCCACCTCACCTGGGGCAACGATCCCACCGCCAGCGTGGTGGTGTCCTGGGCCTCGCCGGGGCGCGCCAGCGACCCGCGGCTGATCCTGGCCGGGCAGCACGGCGGCGGGCGGCGCACCGTCGCGGCCGCCGAGCGCGTCTACACCGACGGGATCAGCGGCGAGACCGTCTTCACCTACCACGCCAGCGCCCGCGGGTTAATGCCGGGAACCGGGTACCGCTATCAGGTCACCGCCGGCAACGACCAGGCAGCGAGCCCGTTCGAAAGCTCGTTCACGACCGCGCCCGCGGGCCGGTCCCGGTTCCGCTTCACCAGCTTCGGCGACCTCGCGACCCCGAATACCCGGTGGGTGCTGTCCTACGGGCAGAGCAAGTTCGCGGTCGCCGCTGTCGAGTCGTTCGCGCCGCTGTTCCACCTGCTCAACGGGGACCTGTGCTACGCGAACCTGAACCCCATGACGCAGCCGCAGGTGTGGCGCGACTTCGGCAACAACAACCAGGCGTCGGCGGCGAACCGGCCCTGGATGCCATGCGCGGGCAACCACGAGATCGAGTTCAACAACGGCCCGCAGGGACTGGCCTCCTACCTGACCCGCTATCAGCTCCCGGACAACCGCGTCCCCGGGTTCGGCGGCCGCTGGTACTCGTTCCAGGTCGGCTCGGTGCTGTTCGTGTCGGTCGACGCGGATGACGTCGTCTACCAGGACGCGGCGGCGTTCGTGGCCGGGCCGTCGCCGCTG
>DASQSC010000127.1:0-2760 GCA_035642555.1 Streptosporangiaceae bacterium
GGCCGGGGCCTGCCGCCGCCGGGCCCGGTGAGCGGGCGCCGGCCGGCGATCGCGGCGCTCCCGGCGGCACGGCTGGCGGCGGGGACGCGGAAGGCGATCGCGGCCTGACGGCCGCGCTCGCCGAGCGCACGGCCGACCTGCAGCGGGTCAGCGCTGAGTACGCCAACTACCGGAAGCGGGTGGACCGGGACCGGCTGGCCGTGCGCGAGCAGGCGCTCGCGAACGTGCTGTCCGCGCTGATCCCGGTGCTCGACGACATCGGCCGCGCCCGCGAGCACGGGGAGCTCACCGGCGGCTTCAAGTCCGTCGCGGAGTCCCTGGAAGCGGTCACGGCCAAGCTCGGCCTGGAGCGCTTCGGGGAGACGGGCGATCCCTTCGACCCGACCGTGCACGAGGCGCTGATGCACTCCTACTCCGACAGCGTCACCGAGCCGACCTGCGTGCAGCTTCTCCAGCCCGGCTACCGCGTCGGGCAGCGGATCCTGCGGCCGGCCAGGGTTGCCGTCGCCGAGCCCGGCGGCAGCCCGGAGGACGCTGACAGCGATGCTGACGGCGCTACTGACGGCTCGGATGGTTCCGCGGCCCGACCCGGGCCGCCTGAGACCGACGGGGACTGACCTACGCCAGTGAGCACCAAGGACTTCCTGGAGAAGGACTACTACAAGGTCCTGGGAGTCTCCAAGAACGCGACCGCGGACGAGATCAAGAAGTCATACCGCAAGCTCGCCCGCAAGTACCACCCGGACGCCAACAAGGGTGACCCCAAGGCCGAGGAGCGTTTCAAGGAGATCTCCGAGGCCTACAACGTCCTGTCCGACAGCAAGCGCCGGAAGGAGTACGACGACGCGCGCTCGCTGTTCGGCAGCGGCGGCTTCCGCACCCCCGGTGGTGCGGGCGGCCCTGGCGGCGGCTTCGGCTTCGACCTGGGCGACATCTTCGGCCAGCCCACCGGTACCGGCACCGGCGGCAGCAGTGACCGGCTGAGTGACCTGCTGGGCGGCATGTTCGGCGGCAGGCGGGGCACCCAGGCCCGGCCCCGGCGCGGTGCTGACGTGGAGACGGAAGCGTCGCTGTCGTTCGCGGATGCGCTCGACGGTGCCACGGTTTCGCTGCGGCTGGCCGGGGAGGGCCCGTGCCCGACCTGTCACGGGACCGGCGCCAAGACCGGGACCGTGCCGAGGGTGTGCCCGGTCTGCCAGGGCACCGGGCAGGCCAGCCGGAACCTGGGCAGCTTCGCGTTCTCCGAGCCGTGCCGGGAATGCCGCGGCCGCGGCATGGTGGTGGACGACCCCTGCCCGGCCTGCTCGGGCAGCGGGCGGGCCATGAGCAGCCGGACCATCTCCGCGCGCATCCCGGCCGGGGTGGCCGACGGCCAGCGGATCAGGCTCAAGGGCAAGGGCGCGCCAGGCGAGCGCGGCGGGCCGGCCGGGGACCTGTACGTCCGGGTTCACGTGGCTAACCATCCGGTGTTCGGCCGCTCGGGCCACAACCTGACCGTGACCGTGCCGGTGACGTTCCCGGAGGCGGCGCTCGGGGCCGAGATCAAGGTCCCGGCTCCGCGCGGCGGCCCGGTCAGCCTCCGGGTGCCGGCTGGCACCCCGAGCGGCCGGACGTTCCGGGTCCGCGGGCGGGGCGCGCGGAAGTCGGACGGTACCAACGGCGACCTGCTGGTGACGGTCCAGGTCCAGATACCGGGGCAGCTGAACGGCCAGGCCCGGGATGCGCTGCAGGCCTTCCGCGATGCGACCGCCGGGCCGGACCCGAGGGAAGAGCTGCTGCAGCGGGCGAGGCAGCCATGAGACCAGGGCCGGCGGCAGCGCCGGAGGTGAGAGCATGAGCAGCCCGTTCGAGATGTCTGACGACACGCCGGTGTACGTGATCTCGGTGGCGGCTCAGCTCTCCGGGCTGCACCCGCAGACGCTGCGCGCCTACGACCGGGAGGGACTGGTCTCGCCCGGCCGCAGCGCCGGGCGCGGCCGCCGCTACTCGCTCCGCGACATCCTGGTGCTGCGGGAAGTGCAGCGGCTCTCGCAGGAGACCGGCGCCAACCTGAACGGCATCAAGCGGATGCTCGCGCTCGAGGCCGAGCTGGAGCAGTCCCGGCAGCGGATCGCGCAGCTGCGCGCCGAGGCCGAGCAGCTGCGGGCGGAGCTGGAATCGACCCGGGCGGTCGCGGCCCGGCTGGCCGGCCTGCTGCGCCAGCGGGCGGGAGGCGCCCAGCTGGTGCCGGTGCGGGAATCGCGGGTCACCGGTCCGCCGCGGGTCAGCCCGGAGCCGCCGCCAGCCGCCAGCCGGGCCCGGGGCGAACTGCCAGCGGCCGACCAGGCGTTCCCCGCCGAGTGACCTCACACCCAGGCATGAGCAGGAACAGGAGCAACTGAGAACTACCGATGGACGAGAAGTTCACCCGCAAGAGCCGGGAAGCGCTGTCCGGCGCCGTCCAGCGGGCCAACACCGCGGGCAACCCGAACGTGGATCCGCTGCACCTGCTGGCCGCGCTGCTGGAAGAGCCGGGGGGGACGGCCGAGGCGCTGCTGCGAGCCGTCGACGCTGACCCGGGCGCGCTCCGGGCGCAGGCGGATGCCCGGCTGGCTGCGCTGCCGCGGGCGGCCGGAGCCACCGTGAGCGCTCCGGACATGTCCCGGCCGCTGATGCTGGCGCTCGCCACCGCTGGCAAGCGGGCGCGGGAGCTGTCCGACGAGTACGTGTCCATCGAGCACCTGCTGGTGGGCCTGGCAACCGACGGCGGCCAGGCGGCCG
>DASQSC010000128.1:0-2847 GCA_035642555.1 Streptosporangiaceae bacterium
GCAGCCCCTGCGACAGCAGCCGGAGCAGTTCCACGTCCTGACGGCTGAGTGCTAACTGGCCCGCCTCGCGGACGCTGGCCTTTGTCATCGCGGGAACCTCCTGTCTCACCGCAGGAACGCGGCAGCCACTCCCCCGTCGACCGGGATGTGAAGGCCGGTGGTCACCGGCAGGTCGCCGGCGGTGAGCGCGACCACGGCAGCGGCCACGTGCTCCGGCAGGACCTCCCGCTTGAGCAGAGTGCGCTGCGCGTAGTAGGCGCCAAGCTGGTCTTCGGGCACGCCGTAGACGGCCGCCCGCTCGGCGCCCCAGCCGCCGGCGAAGATCCCCGAGCCCCGGACCACCGCGTCCGGGTTGATGCCATTCACCCGGATGCCGTGGTCGCCAAGCTCTGCGGCGAGCAGCCGCACCTGGTGCGCCTGGTCGGCCTTGGCGGCGCCGTAGGCCAGGTTGGCGGGCCCCGCGAACACCGCGTTCTTGCTGCAGATGTAGACGATGTCACCGCCCATCCGCTGGGCGATCATCATACGGGCGGCCTCCCGCGAGACCAGGAACGAGCCGCGCGCCATCACGTCGTGCTGCCGGTCCCAGTCGGCGGTGGTGGTCTCGAGCAGCGGGCGGGACAGCGACAGCCCGGCGTTGTTCACCACCAGGTCCACGCCGCCGAACGCGAGCGCCGCCGCCCGGAACGCCGCCGTGACGCTGGCCTCGTCCGTCACGTCGGTGGTCACCTCGGCCGCGGTGTCTGCGGACCCGAGCCCGGCTGCCACCTCCCTGGCCGCGGCCTCGTCCCGGTCGGCGATCACCACGCAGGCGCCCTCGGCGGCCAGCCGCCGGGCGGTGGCCCGCCCGATCCCGGATCCGCCGCCGGTCACCAGCGCGACCCTGGCCGCGAGCGGCCGCGGCTTCGGCCGCCGCCGCAGCTTGGCCTCTTCCAGCTCCCAGTACTCGATCCGGAACTTCTCGCGCTCGGGGATCGGCGCGTACCCGGACACCGACTCGGCGCCGTGCATCACGTTGATCGCGTTGACGTAGAACTCCCCCGCCACCCGCGCGGTCTGCTTGTCAGCGCCGAACGTGAACATGCCCACCCCGGGCACCAGCACCACCGCCGGGTCGGCGCCCCGCATTGGCGGCGTGCCGTCGCCGGCGTACCGGTGGTAGTAGGCGGCGTAGGCGTCGCGGTAGGCGGCGTGCAGCTCGCGCAGCCGGTCGGCGGCCGCGGCGGCCGGGGCGGTGCCGGGCAGGTCCAGCAGCAGCGGGGCGACCTTGGTGCGCAGGAAGTGGTCCGGGCAGGAGGTGCCGAGCGCGGCCAGCCGCGGGTGCTCCGCCCGGGCCAGGAAGTCCAGCACCGCCCGGCTGTCGGTGAAGTGCCCGACCTGCCGGGCGTCGGTGCTGGCCAGGCCGCGGATCAGGGGCGCCAGCTGGGCGGCCCGGGCGCGGCGCTCGGGTTCCGGCAGCGGCTCGTACCCGGGCAGGACCGGGCCGAACGGGTCCGGCCGGCCGTGGCTGTCCAGGTACCGCTGCGCGACGGAGATGATCTCCAGCGAGTTCGCCTCGCACTCGTCGCTCGTCGCGCCCCAGGCGGTGATGCCGTGCCCGCCCAGTATCACCCCGATCGCGTCCGGGTGATCCCGCTGGATCTCCGCGACCTCCAGCCCGAGCTGGAAACCGGGCCGCCGCCACGGCAGCCACGCGACCCGGCCGCCGAAGCACGCGGCGGTCAGCGCCTCCCCTTCGGCCGCGGCGGCCAGCGCGATCCCGGAGTCCGGATGGAGGTGATCGACGTGCGGGGCGTCGGTCAGGCCGTGCATGGCGGTATCGATGGACGGCGCCGCCCCGCGCTCTGCCGATGCTGAACCCGCCACCCCACCCAGGCCGTGCAGGCAGTAGTCGAGCGCGGCCATCATCTCGTCCTCGTGCTCCACCCCGTGGTAAACGCCGGGCAGCGCGCGGAGCCGGTCCAGCCGCAGCACCGCCAGCCCGTCCGCGGTGAGCGTGCCGAGGTCACCGCCGGAGCCCTTGACCCACATCAGCTCCGCCGGCTGCCCGGTGACCGGGTCGGTCGCCTGCCCCTTGGCGGAGGCGTTCCCGCCCGCGTAGTTGGTGTTGCGCGGATCCGAGCCGAGCCGGTTGCTGCGCGCCAGCAGGGCGGCAACCTCGTCCTGCATTGCCTAGCTCCCCCAGCCAGCCGGGCTGCCGCCGACCCGGTCCGCGACGATCTTCTCTGCGTACCCGGATTGCTGGTACGCCGCCAGCGGGTCGGGGTCCAGGCCCATCTCCTCCCGCACGCCGGCCAGCAGCGGCCGGACGTCGGTGTTGTAGGCGTCCATCAGTACGGCGTTCGCGCCCAGCACGTCGCCGGCCTGCTGCGCGGCCGCGAGCGCGCCGGAGTCCACCAGCAGCGCCTTGGCGGTGGCTTCCTGCACGTTCATGACCGACCGGATCTGGGCCGGGATCTTGGGCTCGATGTTGTGGCACTGGTCGAGCATGAACGAGATCCCGGCTTCGGCCGCGAGCCCGCCGCCCAGCGCCACCTCGTGCAGGATCCGGAACAGCTGGAACGGGTCGGCCGCGCCCACCATCAGGTCGTCGTCGGCGTAGAAGCGGCTGTTGAAGTCGAACGCCCCCAGCTTCCCCGCCCGCAGCAGGATCGCCACGATGAACTCGATGTTCGTGCCCGGCGCGTGGTGACCGGTATCCACGCACACCTTGGCCCGTTCCCCGAGGCGCAGGCAGTGCGCGTACGCGGTGCCCCAGTCCGGCACGTCGGTGGTGTAGAACGACGGCTCGAACAGCTTGTACTCCAGGATCAGCCGCTGCTGCGGCGCCAGCCGCTGGTAGACGGC
>DASQSC010000129.1:0-6017 GCA_035642555.1 Streptosporangiaceae bacterium
CTGGTCCTTCCAGCACACCAGGTTGCCGGTGGTCAGGTCCTTCTGCAGGAAGACCTTGCCGGGACAGGTAATGGTCGGCTTCACCGGCGACACGATGGTGGCGTCGCGGCCGTTGCCCGACGAGTCGGTGGCGGTGGCACCGGAGGCCTCGTCGAACTTGTAGTCGGCGACGTCGCCGTTGGCCGCCTGCCCGGACGACAGTGAGGAGACCTCGGCCGGCGACAGCGCCCGGCTGTAGATCGCGAAGTCATCCACCGCGCCATTCAGGCTCGGATCGCCGAACTGCGACCGGCCGATCCAGTCCTGGTTCGTATTCCCCAGGCTGGACGGGTGCAGCGTCATGTTGTTGCTGGTCGCCACCGGGGTGCCGTTCACGTATAGCGTCCCGGTTGTCCCCGACAGCGTCACCGCCAGGTGCGACCAGGTGTTCAGCGGCAGCTGGGTGCTGGAGGAGAGCTGCTGCTCCCCGCCGGGCCCGCTGGTGGTGATCGCGAACCGCGGCCCGCTGCCGGCGTTCACGGTCAGGAACATGTAGTTCCCGGTCCCGGTTCCGAAGTCGAACACCCGCGACCAGGTCGGGATCGCGTTCGGCTTCACCCACGCGGAGATCGTGAAGTCCGACAGCCCGCTCGCGATGTTGTCGGGCAGGTTCACGTAGTCGCCGCTGCCGTCCAGCGGCACCGCGTTGCCGATCTCGCCGGCCACCCGCGGGCCGGTGGCCTTTCCCCCGACCGGGTCGGAGTTGGTGACCGGGCCGTCCGCCCACAGCGTGTTCAGGAGCGCGCTGCGGATGTTGTCAGCGATCTTGGTCATCTCCGCGGCCTTGGCCGTGTTGCCGAGCATCGTGTACTCGTCGGCGGCCGTCTTGGCCTCGGCGTACCAGTACGAGCTCTCGGTCCGGTCCTGCGGCCGGGTGCCGTAGTACTTGAAAGCGACCGAGTCGGCGTCGTTGCCGGGCAGGGTTCCGGACGAGTACTGGATCAGGTTGTTGTTGTTGGTGTCGAACTTGGCGAGCGTTCCCTTGAGGTCGCACTCGGCGTACTTGGCCAGCAGCCGGACGACCGATTTCGGGCCGCCGTGGATGAGGTAGTCCTGCCAGGCCTGGGTGCCGGTCCACTGCTCGTAGGTGTTGTTCCAGTTCCCGGTGTTGCCGGGGTTGTCATGGAACGACTGGCAGCCGGATTCCTCGCCCTGGGACAGCACCGGGCCGTAGGAGTACTCCGGGTCACGCCACCACTGCAGGTCCTGCAGCCGCATCGGCACCGTCAGCGAGATCTGGTTGTCGTAGCCGAGCGCGCCCTCCAGGTCGACCGGGAACTGGTAGTCGTTGCCGGGGATGTTCCCGTCGAAGGTGTTGAACCGGTTCTCCCAGTAGCGGTAGTAGAAGATCTTCTCGACGTTCTTGTCGGGGATGTCCACGTAGGGGACGTTGCCGGTCCAGAACTGGTTGTACTCGCGCACCTGGGTCAGCCACGCCTGCTGCGGGCCATAGCCGCGGTAGCGGGTGTAGTCGGCGGCCGAGCCGGGCAGTTCCTGCGCGATCGCGCCGAGCTGCACCTTCACGCTGACCGACTGGCCCGGCGCGATGGTCACGTCCCGGCTCAGGCCGGGCCCGCTGACCGTGAACCCGTTGCCGCTCATCCGCGGGTGGATGGCGGACAGGCCGTACCGCAGGCCGACCGTGCCGGTCAGCTCGGTTCCGTCGGCGGACGGCGTGGTCGCGATCGGCGACGCGGCGGTGAGCGTGTCGGTCTCCGGTGAGCTCCCGGTGTTGGTGAGGGTCAGGTCGGTCACCGCGACATCGTTGTAGGTGATGAACTTCTTCTCCGCCACCGACAGCCCCGGCCTGCTGTACACGCTGGTGAAGTAGCTGGGGTACTGCAACCGGTGCGAGGTGTCCTCGGTCAGCGACCCGCCGGACAGGTTGACCGTGTACAGGTCCTGGGCGACCCGGGGATTCGGGGGCTGCCGGTAGGCCCATCCCCCGCCGTCCGCGCCGAAGCCGCCGGCCGCGAAGCCGAGCGCGCCGGGATCCTGGGTGTACATGTAGAGCGCCCGGCCGCGGGTCAGCAGCACCGAGTTGGACCGGGTCTGGTCGGAGCCGGAAAGGAACGGCAGCGCGAGCATGCGGTCCATCCAGTACGAGTCGCCGCCGGCCGCGGTGTCGGCGTTGTAGATGGACTGCAGCATGTTCGTGCTCGGGTCGAAGGGCGCCGGCGGGGCCGGCACCGGGTTGGCCGCCCCGGTGAACGTGGGATCACCGGGGTTGTTGGTGGCGGGATCGCCCGGCTGTCCGGGTGCCCGCGCGAAGCCCGCGGTCAGCACCAGGTTGGCGGCGACTGCCACGCTGAGGGCAATCACCTTCAGCCGGGGCCGGTTGCCTGTCCGGAGAATTAATCGCCAGCGCCGTCGTGACATGTATCCCACTCCCCTTCCCTCACTGCCAGCGACAGACCGCTGGCAGAAGACGTCCTGCTATGAGCGCACAGCTGTGCTGAGTGATCGGTGAGCTGATGGAGGCACGGACAGCCGCAGGCCCGGCGGCCTGGCTTCCGGTGCGAGCTGCTAACGCGGCGCGGCAGGCGGATAACGGGCCGGCGGTGACCCCGCCAGCAGCCCCGGGCAGTGAACGCCGGTGAGCGAGGGCGGGAGACTCTTTCCTGGCCACGGTTTCCTCCGATGTTGATGCTCATGACATCGGGCGGCTCGCGCTACCGCGGGCGACGCCGGAAAGAAGTAGGGAAAACCTTTTCTCCAATACGCTAGAGCCCGCTGTCGCCGCCTGTCAATGGACCCCGCGGGGAGCCTCGCAGCGGACCCGGGCGACGGAAACCGCCGGCCCCCCGGAGCGTGCCGCAGAGCCCTGCCAGGCCGACGGGCGACGGCGACGGGCCGACGTGCCGCGGAGCCCTGCCAGGCCGACGTGCCACGGCGACGGGCCGACGTGCCGCGCAGCCCTGCCAGGCCGCTTGCCGACGGGCTGGCCAGCCGCCGCGCGCCGCCGGGAAACCCGGCGGCCGTCAGAGGTCCGGGATACCCAGGTCGAGGTTGGGCCGGTCGATTCCGCCGTCCACTTCCAGGATCTTGCCCGTCAGGTAGGCGGAGGCGGGCGAGGCGAGGAACACCACCGCCGCCGCGACCTCCTGCGGATCCGCGATCCTGCCCAGCGGAGTCGACTCTTCCAGCTTCCGCCGCAGCGTGTCGTCGGTGAGCACGATACTGAGCGCCGAGGTGGCGGCGGCGCCAACCGCGACCGCATTGACCCTGATCCTGGGCGCCAGGTCGGCGGCGGCGAGCCGGGTGTAGTGCGCCAGTGCCGCCTTGGCGGTTCCGTAGGCGAGATACCCGCGGCCCGCCACCCTGCCCACGGCCGAGGTGATGTTGATGACGGCGCCGGGCCGGCCGTCCCTGTCGCCCGCGGCCAGCAGCTGCGGGAGGGCCGCCTGGGTCAGGGCGTGCGCGACCGCGACGTTGAACTCGAACGCCCTCGCCAGGTGCCGGGTGGCGGTGGCGGTGAACGGCCGCGGCAGTGCGCCGCCGACATTGTTGACGACGATGTCCAGCCGGCCGAACGCGTCGGCCGCGGCGACGGCCAGGCCGGCCGCGACCTCGGGGTCGGCCAGGTCGGCGGGCACCACCAGGGCGCGCCGACCGGCCGCTTCCACCTCCCGGGCAACCGCGGCCAGCTCCGTTTCGGTCCGTGCCGAGATGACGACGTCGGCCCCGGCCTGCGCCAGTGCCACCGCGGCGGCCGCGCCGATGCCGCGGCCGGCCCCGGTCACCACGGCCACCCGGCCGGTGACCCGGAAAAGATCAAGGATCATGGCCTGCCTGCCCGCAGCAACGTCGCGCGGGCCCGGGCCCGGGCCCGCGGCACCCGGATGATCAGCGACTAAAGTAGAACAGGTTTCAGTTACCGCGGCAAGCCGCGGCCACTGCTTACCGAGCAAGCGCTTGGGCGCAAAGCCAGCTTGCTGCGATAATGACCCGGTGGCGAGCACGAGAAAGAGCCAGGCCGAAGGCCGGAGCAGGGCGGCTGCGGCCGCGAACGGGGGCGGCGCGCGGTCCGAGCGGCGGGCGCACGTGGTCGCACTCGCCGGCGAGCTCTTCGCGGAGAAGGGCTACCGGGCGACGACCGTACGCGAGATCGCGGACGCCGCCGGGATCCTGTCCGGCAGCCTCTACCACCACTTCGACTCCAAGGAGTCGATCGGCGACGAGATCCTGTCGGGCTTCCTCGACCAGGTGCTCGCCGACTACCGGGCCGCGGTTGCCTCGGCCGGGGACCCGCGAGCCGTCATCGAGCAGATCGTCCGCTCCACCAGCCATACCCTGGCCCGGCACCGGGCGGCGCTGGCGATGCTGCAGAACGACTGGAGCTATTTCAGCAGCCACCCGCGGTTCGCGTACCTGCCCCGGGCGCTGCGCGAGATCGAGCGAACGTGGATAACGCAGCTGGAGGCCGGCAAGCAGGCGGAGCTGTTCCGGCCGGACCTGGACCCGAAGCTCACCTACCGGCTCATGCGCGACGTGCTGTGGATCCCCGCCCAGTGGCGCCGGACCAGCGGCTATTCCAGCGACCAGGTGGTTGACGGGTTCCTGCGCATCCTCTTCGACGGCATCGCCGCCCGCGGCCGCTAGCCCGCCCGCAGCCGCTAGCGGCCCCTCCTCCCGCAACCGGCGGGCTGTTACTCTTACCAAGCAAGCGTTTGGTTGACGACAGGGTCGGTCGGTCAGGAGCTGCCGTGGGCCGCCTCGATGGCAAGGTCGCGCTGATCACCGGGGCTGCCCGGGGGATGGGCGAGTCGCACGTCCGCCACTTCGTGGCCGAGGGGGCACGGGTGGTCTTCGGCGACCTGCTCGACGACAAGGGCAAGGCCGTGGCGGCCAGCCTGGGCGAGCAGGCCTGCCGCTACGTCCACCACGATGTGACGAGCGAGGAGCAGTGGGCCGCCGCTGCCGCCACCGCGGTGCGGGCCTTCGGTCGGCTCGACGTGCTGGTCAACAACGCGGGCGTGCTGACCCTCGCGGCCATCGAAGACATGCCGGTGGCCGAGTTCCGCCGGGTCCTCGACGTGAACGCGGCCGGCTGCTGGCTCGGCATGAAAGCGGTGATCGGGCCGATGAAGGCGGCCGGCGGCGGCTCGATCGTCAACGTTTCCTCGATCGAGGGCATCACCGGGGCGGCCGGGCTGTCCGCCTACAGCGCGAGCAAGTTCGCCGTCCGCGGCATGACCAAGGCCGCCGCGCAGGAACTCGGCCGGTTCGGGATCCGGGTCAACTCCGTCCATCCCGGCGGCGTGCTCACCGACATGGTGCTGAACGCGGCCGCGAACTGGGGGGCAGCAGCGCAGAGCGGCAAGAATTTCATCAAGTCGATGCCGCTGCGGCGGTTCGCCGACCCGTCCGAGATCTCCCGGCTGGTGGTGTTCCTGGCCGCCGACGACTCGTCCTACTCCACCGGCAGCGAGTTCGTGGCTGACGGCGGCATCCTGTCCGGTCCCGGGTACTGAGGGAGCCAGCATGAGCGACGCGCCGATACTGGACGGCCGGGCGGCGATCGTCACCGGCGCCGGCAACGGCCTCGGCCGGGCCGAGGCGCTCGCGCTGGCGGCGGCCGGCGGCCGGGTCGTGCTCAACGACCTGCCGGGGGACGCGGTGGAGGCGGTGGCGGAGGAGATCAGGGCCGCCGGCGGGGAGGCGGTGGTGTCGGCCGGCGACATCGGCGACTGGGACACCGGCCAGCAACTGGTCACGGCCGCGCTGAGCGCCTACCGGCGGCTGGACATCCTGGTGAACAACGCCGGGGTGGTGCGGGACCGGATGGTCTTCTCGATGTCGGAGCAGGAATGGGACACCGTGCTGCGCGTGCACCTGCGCGGCCACTTCGTGACCACCCGCTTCGCCACCGCCCACTGGCGGGCGCAGAGCAAGCAGGCGGGCGGGCCGGTGTACGGCCGGATCGTCAACACGTCCTCGGAGGCGTTCCTGCTCGGCTCCCCCGGCCAGCCCAACTA
>DASQSC010000130.1:0-2724 GCA_035642555.1 Streptosporangiaceae bacterium
GACCCGCAGCGGCAGCCGGCCGTAGCGGGCCGCCACCCCGGCCCCGGCGCCGGCCAGGAACGGCACGAACCACCAGCCCAGGGCCGCGGCGGCGGCGATGACGGCGATCCAGGCCAGGCCGCCGAGCAGCCAGGCCGGCAGCGGCCAGCGCCGCCCCGGCGCGAACGAGGGGTAGTGCGGGGGCGGCGGCCCGCCCTGCTCCGGCGGCGGCGTACCGGACCTGCCCAGCCGGTAGGAGCCGCGCTTGCCCAGTCTCCGCAGGTCAGCCATATGTCTTCACCTACCCGCTCCGGCCCGCGGCATGGCGGCGGACTGCCCGCTCATGGTCCGCTTTGACGGTGCCTGGCGGGTCACGTCCCGGCCCCTGGGCGCAGCTGCCAGCGGGCGGGCCCGGGCGGCGAGCTGCCCGGGGCGGGTACCGGCAGGTAACGGCCTGCCCACCAGGCGGGCACCTGGTCGGTGTACCAGGCCGAGCCGGGATTCTCGCTCTGACCGCCCGGGTAGACCCCTTCCGCCCGGGCCGAGGCCCGCCCGGTCCAGGTCACGATCATCCGCCAGCTCGGCCCCTGCGACGCGACCAGGTCGCCGTCGGCCGCGTTCACCGCCCACGGGTCGGACCCGGCCGGTCTGGGCCCGTAGCCGAGCGCGGGAGCCCCGGTCACCGACGGGAACTGCCTGCGGTGCAGCCGTCCCCACGCCCAGCTGCCGGGGTCCCCGCCCAGCCTGGCCGCCAGGTGCGCCACCGCGGCCGCGAACGCCGCCCGCATGGCCCCGGGAGCGGTACGGCGGGCGGCGCCTGGCGGGGTGAACGCCTGGTTGCCGGGGTCGGACACCGTCCACGTGGCCAGGTCCTCGTCCAGGCTGAACTGCTGCGGCGAGACCGACAGCCCGGCCCGGTCCTGGCGGACCGGCACCCGGGCCGCGCGCCACCAGGGCCGGAAGACCGTCCGCAGGTAGTCACCCCAGAACGTCCACCACAGCGAGGCGGCCGGCGAGGTGGCCCGCATCGACCCGTCCCACCCGGTCAGCAGCCGGGCCGCGGCCCGCTGCCGGGGAGTGAGCTGCTGCCCGGCCAGCGCGGCCAGCAGCCGCGGCGTGATCTGGCGGGCCAGCGGGTCGGTGAGGCCGTTCTGGACGGCGGCGAACGCGCGCGCCGTCAGGCCGTGCCGGCCGGCCAGCGACGCCTCGATCTCGGCCGCCCGGTAGCCGGGGTCGAAGAAGTTCGCGCTGGTGCCGATGTAGTACGGGTAGGAGGCGCCGACCGGGCGCTGGTTCGCCGTCACCACCAGGTGGCCCGGCGGGTTGTAGACCTGCGGCACCGCCCGGTACGGGATCACCCCGGCCACGTCGCTGGCTCCGGTGCCTGGCAGTGGCAGCCACGGGTCGCCGCGGCGCACCAGCGGGTAGTAGCCGGCCGAGATGGCCCCGATGTTCCCGCGGTCGTCGGCATACACGAAGTTCTGGCTGGGCGCCCGCCAGCTCGCGAGCGCGCTCCGGAACTGCGCGAAGTCGCTGGCCCGGTCGATCGCCAGCAGCACCGCGAGGTCGGGCGAGGGGACGTTGCCCATCCAGTCCACCGAGGTGGTCTGCCCGGCGCGGGTCAGCACCGGCCCATGCACGGTGATGCTCACCGTCAGCCGCACCGGCCCGCCGTGGGCGACCGGGATCGTGTAGTGCACCTGCCGCATCCGGCGCCACGCCCCCCGCCAGAAGTACTCGCCCGGGTGCCGCCGGCTGGTCCGTTCCGCGTAGAACAGCGTGGCCTGGTTCTGCACGTTGGTCAGCGACCAGGAGATATGAGCATTACGCCCGATCAGCACCCCCGGCAGCCCGGGCACGGTCACCCCCGTGACGGCCAGCCCCGGGGCCGACAGCGCCGCCTGGTACCACACCGGCGGCAGCGTCTGCGGCAGGTGCGGATCCCCCGCCAGCATGGACCTCCCCCCCGCCACCGCCGCCCCATTAGCCGCCCAGGCATTGCTGTCCGGAAATTGATGCACTTGCCCGGCAGGCAACGCGCTCACCTGCCGCAGGATGGCGCGCGCCGCGGTCGCCGTCTCTCCCGACGGGGGACCGGGCCCGGCGGAGCACCCGCACTCGTGCCGGGGGGCGGAGCAGCCGCACAGGGGCCGGGGGCCGGAGCAGCCGCACAGGGAACGGGGGCGGGCCGAGCCGCGGGCGTAGCGTTGCGTCGAGGTATCAGCTACGGGGGCGCCTCGGACCCTGCGGGCGGGACCCGCGACTGCGCCTGTCAGCCCGCGGGCGGCACGGTCCCGGCCCCCCACCGGGGGAGCGATCCCAAGATCCCGGTAAGGCCCCGGGTCGTAGGGGTGCAACTGGCCGGGGGGGATTACCGGGAACCATGCCATGGTGCGGCCCCGCCCGAGCGAGTGTTCCAGCAGCGCGTAGTCGAGCGGGCTGGTGGTGAAGTCGAGCTGCTGGGTGAGCACCTCCTGGATGACCAGGCTGTCCACCGGCGTCCAGGCCCGCGGGTACGCCCCTGCCAGTGTGAACAGCGGCGGCCAGTCATGCCGGGCGCGGGCCTGGGCCAGGTAGTCGTTGACCCCGCGGGCGTAGGCGAGCAGCGCCTGGCCTGCCGGGCTGCCGCGGGGGGTCTGCGCCCACTCGGCCTGCGCGGTCCGCAGCAGGCCCAGCCGCAGTTCGAACTCATCGGAGCTGACCGCGGCCGCGCCCGCGAGCTGGGCGACCCGTCCCTCCCCCAGC
>DASQSC010000131.1:0-3379 GCA_035642555.1 Streptosporangiaceae bacterium
GAGCCTGGTGGTGCTGAACTGCTTGTTCCGCACATCAGCGGGCGTCAGCGGCATCTCGTCTCCTCGGCACGCTCGGAGTGTGTTCCTATGGGACCGTACCTGATCACAGCAGTGGCACGACCCGGATCAGCAAAAGTATCAAGAAGAACAGCACCATGAAGCTGAGGTCCAAGGCAACTGTGCCGAGCCTGATGACGGGGATGAAGCGCCGGAGCAATCGGAGCGGCGGATCGGTCGCAGTGAACACGGCCTCAGCGACGACCAGAACTGGCCCGGTGGGCCGCCAGGAGCGGGAGAAAGCCTGTATCCAGCTGAAAATCAGTCTTCCTACCAGAAGAAGCAGATACAGCCACAGAAGGTACGTCAGTACTACTACGACAATTCCCACAAGCCTGTCCTGCCCTCACGGCTGAAACCGTACTGTTGCCTGCTGTGAAGGCTCATCTACAGAGCGTCGAGCATTGGCGCCCGCTCAGCTCTGGTTGAAGAACCCTCTTTCCGCCATCCGGGCCTTGTCTTCTGCTGTTACCTCAACGTTCGCCGGGGAGAGCAGGAAGACCTTGTTGGTGACCCTTTCGATACTTCCGCGCAACCCGAAGATCAGGCCTGCCGCGAAGTCGACCAGCCGCTTGGCATCACTGTCGACCATCTCGGTCAGGTTCATGATCACCGGAGTGCCCTCGCGAAAGTGCTCCCCGATTGTACGTGCCTCATTGTACGTGCGCGGATGCAGCGTGGTGATACGCGCGAGATCGGTGGCCTGGCGCACGCGGTCCCGCACCGCCGTGCCCGCGCCATTCCCCGCCTCCGCGCGGCCGTGCAGGCCCGCGGGGACGATCCCCCCGTTGCCTGGCGAGGCACCGCCCGCGGCCAGTTCCTCGTCAAGGCCGACGGCGTCGTCGTACTCGTCGTACTCCTCGTACGAGTCGTACTCGTCGTCGTACTGACGATCGTCCTCGACCAGACCGAGGTAGACCGCCATCTTGTGCATCGCGCCGGTCATCCGTCAGTCCTCCGTGGTCCCTGTCTTGCGGCCCCGCTGGGTCGGACACTACCTGACAAGGGCGACGGAGCCGCCGAGGCGGCGCCGTTACGCTCCGCGTGTCGCGCCTGCTCGCCACCGGCCGGCGGAGATCGGGCCCCCGGGCCGTTACCGGACCGGCGGGCGGCCGCCGAGCAGGGCCGTTCCGACGCGGACGTGGGTCGCCCCCGCCGCGATGGCATCCTCCAGGTCCCCGCTCATGCCCGCCGACACGATCCGGGCTTCCGGCCGGATCTCCCGCACCACGGCTGCGATGCCCGGCAGCGGCGTGAACGCGGCGGCGGGCTCGGCTCCCAGCGGCGCCATCGCCATCACGCCGCCCAGCACCAGTCCTTCCTCGGCGGCCAGGGCGCGGGCGATGACCGGGACGTCCGCCGCCAGCGCTCCGCCCCGGTCCGGGTCGCCGTCCAGGCTGGCCTGTACCAGGCAGGTGATCACCCGCCCGGCCCGGCGGGCGCCGGCGCCCAGCGCCCGCACCAGCCGGACGCGGTCCACCGAGTGGACGACGCTGGCGTAGGAGACCACGCTGGCGCTCTTGTTGGTCTGCAACTGGCCCACGAAGTGCCAGCTGAGCCCCGGCGAAAGGTCGCCGCACTGGGCGGCCTTGGGCGCCGCCTCCTGGTCGCGGTTCTCCCCTACGTCCGTGACGCCGAGTTCGTACAGCAGCCGCACGTCAGACGCGGGGAAGGTCTTGGTGATCCCGATCAGGGTCACGTCGCCGGGGTTGCGGCCGGCGGCCTCGCAGGCAGCGCCGATGCGGTCGCGGACGGCGGCGAGGCGGCCGGCGATTTCGGCCCGGCGGCCACCGGCCGCGGGCGGCGGTGTCGGGGGGCCTGGCATGGATCTCGGGCTGGTCACAGGCCCCATGATGACGCGCCGGGCCGGGCCTGGCACGCCCGCCCCGGCCCGGGGCTACTTGAGGAAGTCGGGCACGTCCAGCTCGTCGTCTTCCTCGAACACGACAGAGCGCCGCCGGGTGGTGGCGGCGTCGAAGACCCGCGCCGCGGCGGCCGTGTCCGGCCTGCCCCGGGACTTGCCCGCGGAATCTTCCTGGCCGGAGCGGCGCGAGCGGGCCTCACCGCCGTCGTCGCCCTGGTCGCCGGCGTCCCGCTCCGGCGCGGGCTCCGCGGCGCTCCCCGCCGTAGCTGCTCCGGACCCGGCCGCTGACGCCGCCGCGTCATGCCCGCCTCCGGAGCCCGTCAGCCCCGGAGACGGCTCGCCAGCCGCTGCTGCGCCAGGTTCAGCCAGCTCAGTGCCCGCCGGAAACGAGGAGTCCGGCGGCCCTCCCTGGGCCGCCGGCGCGCCCGTCGTGAGGCCGGACCCGTCCGCGGAGCTTCCCCAGGAGGCACTGCCGGTGCCGCTGGCACGGAAACCCGACGCCGCCGCGGCCGGCCGTGAGCTGGCCCGGCCCCGGCCCTCGTCGAACCCGGCCGCGATCACCGTGACCCGGACCTCGTCCCCGAGCGCGTCATCGATGACCGCGCCGAAGATGATGTTGGCGTCCGGCGCCGCCGAATTCGCCACCAGCTGGGCGGACTCGTTGATCTCGAACAGCCCGAGATCCGAGCCGCCCTGGATTGACAGCAGCACGCCGTGCGCGCCGTCGATGCTGGCTTCGAGCAGCGGGCTGGAAATGGCCATCTCGGCGGCTGCGGCACTGCGGTCGTCCCCGCGCGCCGAGCCGATCCCCATGAGCGCCGAGCCCGCGCCCGACATCACCGACTTGACATCGGCGAAGTCCAGGTTGATGAGGCCCGGTGTGGTGATCAGGTCGGTGATTCCCTGCACACCGGAGAGCAGGACCTGATCGGCCGCCTTGAACGCCTCCAGCACGCTGACCTGCCGGTCCGAGATCGACAGCAGCCGGTCGTTCGGGATCACGATCAGCGTGTCCACCTCGCTGCGCAGGCGCTCGATGCCCTGCTCGGCCTGCGAGGCCCGCCGCTTGCCCTCGAACCCGAACGGCCTGGTCACCACGCCGATCGTGAGCGCCCCCAGCGCCCGTGCCACGTTCGCGACCACCGGCGCCCCGCCGGTACCGGTGCCGCCGCCCTCGCCCGCGGTGACGAACACCATGTCCGCGCCCTTGATGACCTCTTCGATCTCCTCCCGGTGGTCCTCGGCCGCCTTTGCCCCGACTTCCGGGTTCGCGCCCGCCCCCAGGCCCCGCGTGAGCTCGCGGCCGACATCGAGCTTGACGTCGGCATCGCTCATCAGCAGCGCCTGCGCGTCGGTGTTGATCGCGATGAACTCGACGCCTTTGAGCCCCTCTTCGATCATCCGGTTCACGGCATTGACGCCGCCCCCGCCGATACCGACGACCTTGATGACCGCCAA
>DASQSC010000132.1:0-3602 GCA_035642555.1 Streptosporangiaceae bacterium
TCTGCCGTGCGCGGCGTCAACTGCGACGGGGTGATGCGCACGCTGACCCTGCGGGGCCTGGTCGAGGAGGCTGGCACGGACGGGGAGACCGGGGCCATCCTGTACCGGACCACCGGCTACTTCCTGGAGCGGCTCGGCCTGCCCGGCCTGGCGGACCTGCCCGAGCTCGCGCCCTACCTCCCGGAGCCGGAGGAGGCCGAGGAGGCGGCGGGGGCCGGCGTGCTGGCGCGCCCGGGGCGCGCCGCCGCGCCGGATGCCGCTGCGGGCCACGGAGAAGCTGCCCAGGACCGCGGCCAGGGCGATGGAGACGGCGTGCCCACCCCGGAGGGTGCCACGGACACTGGAGAAGCGGGAGATGCGCGGGCAGAGCCGTAGCGGGGGCAGTGCCGCGCGGGACCGGGATGCGGCGGGCCGTGCCCCGGCCCGGCGCATCCCGGTCCCGCGCGGCGCTGCCCCCGCTACGGCTCTGCCCGCGCATCTCCCGCTTCTCCAGCGTCCGTGGCACCCTCCGGGGTGGGGGCACCGTCTCCATCGCCCTGGCCGGGGTCCTGGGCAGCTTCTCCGCCCGTAGCGGCATCCGGCGCGGCGGTCCGCCCCGGGCGGGCCAGCCCGCCGGCTCTGCCGCCCCGGCCAACCGGCCCCGGCCTACCTCCCGGCACCGCCTCCTCGGCCTCCTCCGGGTCCGGGAGGTAGGGCGCGAGCTCGGGCAGGTCCGCCAGGGCGGGCAGGCCGAGCCGCTCCAGGAAGTAGCCGGTGGTCCGGTACAGGATGGCCCCGGTCTCCCCGTCCGTGCCAGCCTCCTCGACCAGGCCCCGCAGGGTCAGCGTGCGCATCACCCCGTCGCAGTTGACGCCGCGTACGGCAGACACCCGGGCCCGGCTGACCGGCTGCTGGTAGGCGACCACCGCGAGCGTTTCCAGTGCCGCCTGGGTCAGCCGCACCTCCTGCCCGTCCCGCACGAACCGCTCCACCACCGGCGCGCAGTCGTCCCTGGTGTAGAACCGCCAGCCGCCAGCCACCTGGCGCAGCTCAAATCCGCGTCCCTCCTCCTGGTAGGAGGAGGCGAGGCCGCGCAGCGCGGCCGTGACCTCATGCCGGGGCCGTTCCAGCACCTGGGCGAGATCTACTTCCGGCACCGGCTCATCCGCGACCAGCATGATGGCCTCCAGGCTGGCTCGCAGCTCCGGCGGGCCGTCCGCTCCGGGCATGCTCATCCGGCTTCCACCGCGGGCCCGTCCGCCTGGTCCGGCTGGTCGCCGGGACGCCAGGTCACGTACAGCTCGCCGAACGGGCTGAGCTGGTCGAAGGTCACGGATCCGGCCCGGTAGAGGTCCAGCAGCGCCAGGAACCGCGCCACGACCTCGTAGAGGCCCGCGCAGTCGGCGGTCAGGCGGCCGAAGCTGGCCCGCCCCAGCGTCCGCAGCCGGCTCGTGATGATCGCGGACTGCTCCTCCACCGTGGTGCTGGGCGAGTGGATGTGCCCGGTGGACACGACCGGGTCCGGCCGCGGCGCGAGCACCCGGGCGGCGATCCGGGCGAACTCAGCCGGGCCGAGGCCCAGCAGCACCTCGGGCAGCAGCTCAGCGAACCTGGGCTCGATCGGCACCCGCCGCGGGAACCGGCGGGCCTGGGCGGCCATCCGGCCCGCGAACACGGCCGCGACCTCCTTGTACGCCCGGTACTGGAGCAGCCGGGCGAACAGCAGGTCCCTGGCCTCCAGCAGGGCCAGGTCTTCCTCGTCCTCCACCTCGCCGGCGGGCAGCAGCCGGGCCGCCTTGAGGTCCAGCAGGGTGGCGGCGACCAGCAGGAAGTAGCTCGCCTGATCCAGGTCCCAGCCGTCGGCACGGGCCCGGATATAGGCGATGAACTCGTCGGTGACCTGGGACAGCGCCACCTCGGTGATGTCCAGCTGGTGCTTGGAGATCAGCCCGAGCAGCAGGTCGAACGGCCCCTCGAAGACATCGAGGTGGACCTCGAAGCCGCCGCTGGCGGCCTTGCCTCCGCCGGCCTGCTCAGCGGCCATCAGCGCGGTCACAAGCCGTCAGCCACGCCGGAACCGCCGCCCCCCGCGCGGCCAGCCGGAAACGATCCGCCCCCAGCCGCTCCCTGCACGTGATCCGCCTCCCGACGAAGCCTGCCACGATCCACGGTAGTGCCTGACCCGCACCGGCGGGCCCGCGCTCCGGCCCGGGCAGCCCCGGTCCTGGCAGCGCGCGGCAGGCTCACCGAGCGGGCATGGCGGCGGCGCGCTCCGCCTTCCGCCACCGCTCCAGCACTTCCTTGGCCAGGTCGCGGTAGGAGGTCGCCCCCAGGCTCGCGGGATCGAAGCGGGTGATCGGCTCCCCCGCCACGGTGGCATCCGGGAAGCGGACCGTCCGGTTGATCACGGTGTGGAAGACCTTGTCGCCGAACCCGGTCACCACCCCGTTCAGCACCTCGCGCGAGTGCAGGGTGCGGGAGTCGTACATGGTGGCGAGCAGGCCGTCGATGCCCAGCTTGGGGTTGAGCCGGGACGAGACCTTGTCGATGGTCTCCATCAGCAGCGCGACCCCGCGCATGGCGAAGTACTCGCATTCCAGCGGCACGAGCACGCCGTCGGAGCAGGCGAGCGCGTTGACCGTGAGCAGGCCGAGGGACGGCTGGCAGTCGATGAGCGCGATGTCGTATTCGGTCAGCAGCGGCTCGAGCACCCCGCCGAGCACGAACTCCCGCCCGACCTCGTGCACCAGCTGGACTTCCGCGCCGGACAGGTCGATGTTGCTCGGCAGCAGGTCCATGCCGTTGACGTTGGTCTTGATCACCACGTCGCTGGCCTTGATGCCCCGCTCCATGAGCAGGTTGTAGACCGTGGACTCCAGCTCGTGGGTGGGAACGCCGAGGCCGACCGAGAGCGCGCCCTGCGGATCGAAGTCGACCAGCAGCACCCGGCGGCCCAGCTCTGCCAGGGCCGCGCCGAGGTTGATAGTGGTGGTGGTCTTGCCGACCCCGCCCTTCTGGTTGCAGACCGCTACCACACGGGCCGGACCATGGCTGACCAGGGGCTCCGGGTCAGGAAAGTCTGGTAGGGGACGCCCGGTGGGTCCCATTCCAGGCTCCGAGTCCCAGGACACTGCAGCCATCTGCGCCACCTCCCCGGCGGACTGGGCAGAATGCCTCGCTGGAACCGGGACTTTAGGGGGTGGCCGCGCCCGCAGCAAGCCGACTCACCGTTCCGGCACGTATCGGCCCTGATTATCCCGTCACCGCCAGCACGCGCTTACCCGCGCGCCACATCCGGGCGCCGCTACCGGGCGCGCGGGTGGGCGGCCGCGTACACCTCACGCAGCTTGTCGGCGGTCACGTGGGTGTACACCTGGGTGGTGGTGACCGAGGCGTGGCCGAGCAGTTCCTGCACGACCCGCACGTCGGCACCGCCGTCCAGCAGGTGGGTGGCGAACGAGTGCCGCAGGGTGTGCGGGGAGATCCCGTCCAGGCCAGCCCGCCGGGCGGCCGCGGCGAGCACCCCCCACGCGCCCTGGCGGGTCAGCCTGCCGCCGCGCGCGTTCAGGAACACCGCCGGGCTGGCGGACGCGCGCCGGGACGCGGCGGCCAGCGCCGGCCTG
>DASQSC010000133.1:0-4077 GCA_035642555.1 Streptosporangiaceae bacterium
TCGCCCCGGGCCATCACGTCCTGCATGCCGACCACCAGGTACCGCAACGGCATCACGTAGGAGACCTGCTGGATCCAGTGCGGCGCGAAGTCCAGCGGGATGAACGACCCGCCCAGGAACGCCATCGGGAGGATGATCAGGTTCGCCAGCGCGGTCGCCGCCTGCTGGCTCTTGGCGAGCGCGCCGACCAGCAGCCCGATCGACAGGAACGCGAGCGTGCCGCAGATGACCAGCGGCACCGCCATCCACCAGTACGCGGTGAGCCGCAGCCCGAAGTACGGGGTGCTGGCGATCGCCAGGAAGACCACCATCTGGATGAGTGCCACCACGACGCTCACCGCGATCCGCGCGCTCACCACGGCGGTGGTGGGCACCGGCGCGAGCCGGAGCCTGCGCAGCAGCCGGTTCTCCCGCCAGCCCACCAGCGTGATGGCGGCGGCGAACGCGCCGCCGGACGCGATCGCCCAGCCCAGCAGGCCAGGCGTCAGGTACTGGATCGGCTTCAGCGATTTGTCCTCGACCTGCCGGGTGGTCAGCTGGAAGTGCGGCGGGGTGCCGGATGCCGCCTGGTTCGCCTGCTGCACGATGCTGGCGAATACGGCCGACACCACCCCGGACTTGGTGGGGTCGGCGGCGGAGTACCGGACCAGCAGCCTGCCGCCTGACTGCTGCACCGCGGCGTCCACCTTGCCGTCCCGCACCCTGGCCAGGGCGGCGGCCAGGTCCTGGTTCCTGGTGACGGTCAGCACCTTGCCGAGCTCGCGGGGACTGGCGGCGCGGGCCTGGTCGAGCACGGTGACCCGGCCCACCTCGATCACGCTGACCTTCGGGGTACTGCTGCTCTTGTAGATAGACCCGAACAAGAGCAGGAACAGCACCGGGAACAGGATCGTGAAGAACATCGCCGCCCGGTCCCGGACGAACCCGTGGAACATCGCGACCGACAGGCTGCGGAACGGCTGCCAGCCCGGCGGGCGGGGCGGACGCGCCCCGCCCGGCGCGGTCGCCCGGTCGGCATCAGCTGCTCCCACGGCCCCCGCTGGCGCGGCACCGGCAGCACCGTTGCCCACGGCCCCGGGAGCGCTGCCGGCCCCGGTGATGTCGCTGGTCTCCATGTCGCTCATGCCCGGTACTCCCGCCCAGTGAGGTCGAGGAACACGTCTTCCAGGGTGGCGCCCTGCACCTGCAGGCCGGCCAGTGCGTGATGCGCGGCGAGGCCGGCCAGGACCGTGCCCGGGTCGGTGGTCGTGAAGCTGAGGGACACCCCGTCGTCGGTCACGGCCGCGGCGCCCGCCACCTGCCTGGCCTCGTCCCCGCTCAGCCGGCCGGACTCGACGCTGACCCGGACCGGCCGGCTGAGCGCGCGTATCAGCGCGGCTGGCGGGCCGGTCTGCAGGATCGTGCCGTGGTCCATGATCGCCACGCGCTCGCACAGGGTCTCGGCCTCGTCCATGTGATGGGTGGTGAGCACCACCGTGCGGCCCTGGGCGGCGATTGCCCGCAGCACGTCCCACAGGTTGCGGCGGGCCTGCGGGTCCAGCGATCCGGTCGGCTCGTCAAGGAACAGCACATCCGGCCCGTGCACCAGGGCGCAGGCGATCGACAGCCGCTGGGCCTCGCCGCCGGACAGCTTCTCGGTGCGGGTTCCGGCCTTGCTGGTCAGCCCCACCAGCTCCAGCATGTCGTCGGCCCGCCGCTCGCTCACCCCGTAGAGCGCCGCGAACGTGCGCAGCTGCTCCCGGGCGCTGAGGCGCTCGAAGAACGACGTGGCCTGCAACTGCACCCCCATCCGCCCCAGCAGTGCCGGGTTGCGCGGCCAGGACGGCATCCCGAGCAGGCTCACCTCCCCGCCGTCCGGCTCCCGCAGCCCTTCGATGATCTCCAGCGTGGTGGTCTTGCCCGCTCCGTTCGGCCCCAGGATGCCGAAGAACTCGCCCTCGGCCACCTCGAAGCTGATCCCGTCCACGGCCCGCAGCTCCCCGTAGGACTTGCGGAGATCCCGCACTGCGATGGCGATTCCCACGAAGTTCCCCTCCCGTCGGCGCAGCACGAAGGTACCGGGACGAAGCCGGGGCCCGCATCGGCCGAATGGCGGACAACGCCAACCATGGCCCGCCGGGGGTCCCGGCGGGTCAGGCGAGCCCGGCATCATGGGCCAGCAGCGCGATCTGAGTCCGGTTGTCCAGCCCGAGCTTGGCCAGGATGCGCG
This sequence comes from Streptosporangiaceae bacterium, assembly GCA_035642555.1. Lineage (GTDB taxonomy): Bacteria > Actinomycetota > Actinomycetes > Streptosporangiales > Streptosporangiaceae > JAIRTY01. The sequence goes on from DASQSC010000133.1 coordinate 2,210, forward strand.
ACACGCTCGACATCGTCGCCGAGCGCGCCTGAGGGCTGAGGCGGCCCGCTAGCCGGTCCGGCTGGCCCGGCGGCGGGCGAGCTCGTCGCCGGTCGCCGGGCCCGCGCCGGGCTCGGCGTCCTCGGCGCCTTCGCCGGCCCGCTCCCCCGGGAGCTGGGCGAGGCTACCGTCGACTTCCTGCCAGATGCGGCCGAGCGCGATGCCGAATACGCCCTGGCCGCCCTGGACCAGGTCCACCACTTCGTCCGGGGACGTGCACTCGTAGACGCTGACCCCGTCGCTCATGAGCGTGAGCCGGGCCAGGTCGTTGGTGCCCCGCTGGTGCAGGTGATCGACGGCGGCGCGGATCTGCTGCAGCGAGATGCCGGTGTCAAGCAGCCGCTTGATGACCTTGAGCACCAGTATGTCCCGGAAGCCGTAGAGGCGCTGCGAGCCGGATCCGGCCGCGGCGCGGATGCTCGGCTCCAGCAGGCCGGTCCGGGCCCAGTAGTCGAGCTGACGGTAGGTGATGCCGGCGGCCGAGCAGGCGACCGGGCCGCGGTAGCCGACGTCCTGCGGATGGTCCGGGAGGTCGTCGCCGAACAGCAGCCCCTGCTCGCCCGCATGCCGCACGGCCTCGCCACGGCCGGTGTCGCCGCGCGCGTGCCCGCTGCGGGCAGCCGGCGCTCCGCCGCCGCGCTCCGTCACCGCCATGTCGCCGCCATTACCTCCGCCCCGGCTCCGCAGCCTGGGCTAATCGCTGCCACCCTGGGTACTCGATTGGCACGTTAGGCTGCCCATGCCCGGCGCGTCAACGATCGCCGGCGGCGTGGCGTGCTGTTACCACGAGTCACCAAAAATCACCATCAGCCATGCGCCAGCCGCGACGTTGTCACGTCGCGCGGCCGCTCTGCTAGCCCGGGGGGACGACCCCCCGGAGCCCCCCGCCGCTTCGGCCGCCCGCCGCGACGTTGTCACGTCGCGCGGCCGAAGTCCTCAGGGGTGATCGTGTCGAGGAACTCGCGGAACTTCTCGACCTCGTCTTCCTGCTCGTCCGGGATGGGGACCCCGGCCTCGTCGAGGATCTCCTCGCTGGCGAAGATCGACGCGCCGGTCCGCAGCGCGAGCGCGATGGAGTCCGACGGGCGGGCACTGACCTCTTTGCCGTTCGAGAAGATCAGGTCGGCGAAGAAGATGCCATCCCGCAGCGCCGTGATGTTCACGGTCTTGAGCTGGACCTCCAGCGCTTCCAGCACATCCCGGAACAGGTCATGAGTGAGCGGCCGGGCCGGGACCATGCCCTGCTGGGCGAAGGCGATCGCGGTCGCCTCGACCGGCCCGATCCAGATCGGCAGGTACCGGTCCCCCTGCGCCTCCTTGAGCAGGACGATGGGCTGGTTCGTGGGCATCTCGACCCGGACGCCGACGACCTCCATCTTCCTCACGGTGGCTCCGTCCTCGTCTGCGCCGGGCGCTGCCGCACCCAGCGACCTAGCTGCAGCGCTTCCTTGTCAACGTACACCCGCGTCCCGAGCGCGCCGTCCCGCGCCCTGTGCCCAGCATGCCTCGTCTGACCGGTCACGCACCAGCCCGGCCGGCCCGGTCACCGAATCCGGCGTCCCGGAGTGCCTCGGCCACCAGCGCGGCATGAAGCTGCAGCGCGAGCGCCGCGATCTCCCGCGCGGTCTGCCCGGCCCGGTCCCTGGCGCCCGGGCTGCGCTGCTGCAGCATGGGGGCCACGATCTGCTCAATCAGCGAGGTCTCGCGGTCGGCGGCCGCCTGGACGGCCCGCAGGTGGCGAGCGTGCATCCCGTACCCGCCGAGCGCCACCGCGGCCCTGGCGGCGTCGAGCGCCTCCTGCCGGTAGTGCCGGCCGGAGCGCTGCACCA
>DASQSC010000134.1:0-3440 GCA_035642555.1 Streptosporangiaceae bacterium
GCCCAGAGGGTGATGGTGCTGCCCTGCGGGGCCTGGCCATCCGGGGTGTGGTGGAACACCACGTGCAGCGGGCCTGCCTGGATGACATTGACCTGGAAGCCAAGCTGTTCCAGCTGCTTGGTGGCCTTAGCAACGGACATCCCGTCGACGTTGGGGATGCTGACCGGCTGCGGGCCGGCCGACACGCGGACGGTGATCACTTCACCCTTGGTGAAGGCGGCACCGGGCTGGGGTGACTGGTGCGTGATCGTGCCCTCGGGCTGGGTGCTGTTGTTGTCGGTCACCTCGTTGAGCGACACGCCGTTCTGCTGCGCCCACTGCTCGGCCACCACCTTCTGCTGGCCGACGAGGTTGGGGACCGGCGGGCCCGCGCTCACCGTGATCTGCACCGGCTTGGGCTGCGGCCAGGAGGTCCCGGCCGGCGGGTTGGTGCTGATCACGATGCCTGCCGGGATGGTGGCGGACGGCTCCTTGCTCACCGGGCCGGCGGTCAGGCCCGCGTGCTTGAGCGCCGCCTGGGCGTTGGCCAGCGGCTGGCCGGTCACCTGCGGCACCCCGAGCATGTGGGGACCCGCTGACACGATGAGCGTGACCTGGCTTCCCTTCCCGACGCGGGAACCGTTGGCCGGCGCGGTGCGGATCACGCTGCCCTTGGCGATCTGGTTATCCAGCTGCGAGCGCCCGAGCCGGTCGGTCAGGCCCGCGCTGCGCAGTTCGGCCCGCGCTGCGGCCAGCGTCAGCCCGCCGACCCGCGGCACGGTCGTGTACCGGCCGGCGGCGAGCCACCACACGAGCGCCCCGGCCAGGACGACGGCCACCAGGCCGGCCGCCAGGTAGGCCAGCCTCCGGCTGAAGAGCCATCGCTGCAGGCCGGGCTCTGGCGAGGACGGCAGGTAGGCCCCTTCCGCCGGGGCATAGCGAGGGCCGCCGTAGGGAGGGCCCCCGTAGGGGTGATCGCCGTAGGGGTGATCCCCGGCCTGGACGACCAGCGTCTGATTGGGCTGCTGATAGGGATCCTGGTGGAGCCGGTGAGTAGCCAATGATGTGCCCGCGTCGGCCGGGGTGCCGAACGACTGCCGGGCGGGCAGCGGCGGCCCCATGCCCGGGATGAGGTCCTCGGCGGGGGAGGAAGCCTGCTCGCCCGGCCACTCGCCGGGCGGGACCACCACGCCGGGCGGCGGGCTGTCGTGACCGGCCTGATTCCCGCCCGGGAGCTCCGGCGGGGAATCCGGGGGCAAGCTGTAGCGCACGCCGGTGATGGCGCGCAGGAACTGGCCGGCGTCGCCGGGACGCAGGTCGGGATCGCGGCTGGTCGCCATCGCCACCAGTGCGTCGAGCGCTGACGGCACTCCCGGCACCACGCTGGAGGGAGCCGGGACCACGTCGTTGACGTGCTTGTATGCAATCGCCAGCGGGGTGTCGCCGGTGTGCGGCTGCCCGCCGGTGAGCAGCTCGAAGAGCATCACCCCGGCGGCGTAAACGTCGGTGCGGGCATCCGCTGCCCCCTGCGTCACCTGCTCCGGCGCGAGGTAGGCGGCGGTCCCGATGATCGTGCCGCTCTTGGTGTGGCGCACCGCGCTGTGCAGCCTGGCCAGGCCGAAGTCCGCGACCTTGACTACGCCCCGCTCGCCCAGCAGGACGTTCTCCGGCTTGACATCGCGGTGAGCCAGCCCGGCCTCGTGGGCGGCGGCGAGCCCGGAGAGCACCCCGTCCATGATGTCGAGCGCGGCCCGGGGCGAGAGCCTGCCGTGCTGGCTGAGCAGCGACCGCAGGGTCTGGCCCGGCACGTACTCCATGGCCAGGTACAGGATGCGGCCGTCGGAACCCTGATCGTAGACGGCCACCACGTTGGGGTGGGACAGCCTCGCCACCGACCTCGCCTCGCCGATGAAGCGGCGGACGAAGTCCTGGTCGCTGGCCAGCTCGGCGCGCATGACCTTGAGCGCGACCGTCCGCTCCAGCCGGGTGTCGGTCCCCAGGTAGACGTCGGCCATCCCGCCGCTGGCGATGTGGGAGTCGACCCGGTACCGGCCGTCAAGCAATTGGCCGATGGGTGAGCGGGCAACGGTCGTGTCCATCGGACCGATTCTATGGTCCGCGAGGGCATTGCACTCTGGACATTGTTAAGGCGCTGGTACCACTACCGGCGACAACGCGCCGGCTCCCGGTAACCGGGACGCCGGTTAGCGGCGCCCGATCAGGTGCCAGCGGCGATCTCAGCCGTCCGGTGGCGGGGAGGAAGCGTGCGCGTACCGCCGCTGGGGCACCCGCCCGGCCAGCCGGGCGAGCCGTCCGGCCGCCACCCCTGCCCGCATCGCCTCGGCCATGAGCACCGGGTCCCGTGCCCGGGTGACCGAGGTCGCCAGCAGTACCGCGTCGCAGCCGAGCTCCATCGCCATCGCCGCGTCACTGGCCGTGCCGATGCCAGCGTCCAGCACGACCGGCACGCCCGCAGCGGCCAGGATCAGCTCGATGTTGTGCGGGTTCCTGATCCCGAGCCCGGACCCGATCGGCGCGCCGAGCGGCATCACCGCGGCGCAGCCAGCCTGCTCCAGCCGCCGGGCCAGCACCGGGTCGTCGCTGGTGTAGGGGAGCACCGTGAACCCGTCAGCGACCAGCCGGTCCGCGGCCTCCAGCAGTTCCACCGGGTCCGGCAGCAGGGTGTGCTCGTCGGCGATCACCTCCAGCTTCAGCCAGTCCGTGCCCAGGGCCTCCCGGGCCAGCCGGGCGGTGCGGACCGCCTCCGCCGCGGTGTGGCAGCCAGCGGTGTTCGGCAGCACCCGGATACCGAGCTCGGCCAGCAGGCCAAGCAGCGAGCCACCGGAACCGGGGTCGACCCGGCGCATGGCAATCGTGGTCAGCTCGGTCCCGGAGGCGGCCAGCGCCCGGCTCAGGACGTCCAGGCTCGGTGCGCCGCCGGTCCCCATGATCAGCCGGGAGCCGAACGACTCCCCGGCGATGACGAGGGGGTCATCCATTGCTCAGCCTCCCTGTACTGCGGTGAGGACCTCCACGCGGTCGCCGTCGGCCAGCGGGGTGAAATCCCACGCGGCACGGCTCACCACGTCGTCGTTGACGGCCACCGCCACCCCCGACCGGGCGGCGGTGACCAGCCGGGCGGCATCGCCGGCCGTGGCGCCCGCCGGGAGCTCCCTGGCGGTGCCGTTGAGGATCACGTTCATTCCGGCTCCCGGGAAGATGCGGCGCCCGGCCGGGCCGGCCCGGCCGGGGAGCCTGGTTCCTCCCGCCGGAACCGGGCCAGCGTGAACGGCACGGCCGGCGCCGCGAGCTCCTGCGTGACCAGGTACTCCGCCACCGCCTCGGCAGTGATCGGCGCGAGCAGCACCCCGGCCCGGAAATGGCCGGTGGCCAGCACCAGGCCGGGCAGGCCGGACGGGCCCAGCACCGGGGCGTTGTCGGGGGTTCCCGGACGCAGGCCC
>DASQSC010000135.1:0-3965 GCA_035642555.1 Streptosporangiaceae bacterium
CCCGGGCTGGTGCGAATGCTGATCCGGGTGCCCCGGCCGACCGGCCCGGCGCTGGCCAGCGCGCTGCAGGCGGCGCAGGCTGTCCGCAGCGCGCGCAAGGACACCGCCCCGGCGCGGCTACCTGGCGGCCGTGGCGTGCGCCCGGTGCCGGGCGCCGGCCCGCTGTCCCGCCTGCGGCGGCCCGCTGGCGGTCGAGTCCAGGGACGGGGCGGCCCGCTGCCGCTGGTGCGGCACGGCGGACACCGGCTGGCAGTGCCCGGCGTGCGGGAACCCGCGGCTGCGGGCGCTGGTCACCGGGGCCAGCCGGACCGCGGAAGAATTGGCCCGGGCGTTCCCCGGACTGCCGGTGCTGACCTCGCGGGGCGAGACCGTCCTGGCAACGGTCCCGCCCGAGCCCGCGCTGGTCGTGGCCACGCCCGGGGCAGAACCGCTCGCCGGCGGCGGGTATGCGGCCGCGGTACTGCTCGACGCCTGGGCGCTGCTCGGCCGTGCCAGCCTGCGCGCCACGGAGGAGGCCCTCCGGCGGTGGCTGAATGCCGCCGCCCTGGTCAGGCCCGGCCCAGCGGGCGGAACCGTGGCCGTGGTCGCCGACGCCGGGCTGCCCGCGGTGCAGGCGCTGATCCGCTGGGACCCGGTCACGCACGCCGAACGCGAGCTGGCCGAGCGGCAGCAACTGCGCTTCCCGCCGGCGGCGCGGATGGCGGCGGTCACCGGGCAGGCGCTCGGGGTCGAGGAACTGCTTGCCGCCGCCACCCTGCCCGCAGACGCCGACGTGCTCGGCCCGGTCCCGCAGGGCGGAGACGGGCCGCCGTCCGGCGGGCCACCACCCGGAGGCCACGGGGATAGCACCGGTGACGGCGCCGGGGCCGCCTCGCCCGGGCTGGTGCGAATGCTGATCCGGGTGCCCCGGCCGGCCGGCCCGGCGCTGGCCAGCGCGCTGCACTCGGCGCAGGCTGTGCGCAGTGCGCGCAAGGACACCGCCCCGGCGCGGGTGCAGCTCGACCCGGCCGACCTGATCTGAGCCCAGCAGTCTGAATCCCGCAGCTCTGAGCCCGCGCGGCCGGTCGCGCGGGGGCGCGCGGGGGCGCTGGCACGTGTTTTCCACAGGACGCGACACGGCCCGGGAGGCCGTAGGGTGCTGGGGTGGCCTCTTCTGGACAGGACCCGGGGGCGCGGACGGGGACGCACCAGCCGCGGGGAAAGCCCCGGCTGCCGCCGGTGCGCCTCGCGCCCCAGGAAGAACTGGCAGCAGCGGCCTGGGTGGCGCCGCTGCTGCGGGCCGCCCGGGACATCGCCCGCTGGGCCGGGAACGAGTGCGCGGTGGCCGGCGACGGCACGCTGCCGCCCGCCACGGCCGCGGCAGCCGCCGCCGAGCTGGAGCTGACACCGGAGGACCTGGCGACCGGCTGGCGGGTCGCGGTCGCGGCCGGCCTGCTCGCCACCGACGACGGCCGCGCAGGCCCCGGGCTCCGGGCCCGCCTGCTGTCGGTGCAGGCCGCCCGCGACGTGCTCGCGGCCTGGGATGACGTGCTGGCAGTGATGCTGGGCGCCGACGACCTCGACGGCATGGCAACCGCGCTCTACACGGTCGGCGGGCCCGTGAAGATGGACGCGCTGTTCGAGGCGTACCTGGCGGCGGCGGGCACGCCGGGCCGGGCCGGGGGGCACGGCCGCGACCTGGCGGCGGAGCTCTCCGCTGCCCTGGAGACCCTGGCTGACCTCGGGGTGGTGGAACTCGGCACCGAGGAGGCCGCTGGCGGGCTGACCGTCACCCTGTCCCGGCTGGGGATCTGGGGGGTACACCGGCGGCTGCGTGCCCAGGGCTGGCACGTGCCGGTGCTCGGCGACGTCGCGCGCGGCGACGCGGCCGCCCTGCTGGCCACGCTGGCGGGCTGCGACGTGGACGATGGCGAGGCGGAGATCGCGGCCTGGCTGGCGGCCCGCACCCCGGAGCAGGCCGCGGCGGAACTCATCGAGGCCGCCCGGCGCGGGTCTCCCGGCCTGCGCGGCGCCGGGTTCGCGGTGCTGGACCGGGTCGGCGCGGACGTTGTGCCGGCGGTGCGGGCGGCGCTGGCGGAACCGGTGCTGCGCGCGCACGCGGCGGTGTGGCTGCACGAGCACGGCGAGGAAGCCGAGCTGGGGCCGCAGGACCGGGCGTGGCTGCTGGTGGACCTGGGGTCCGGGCTGCTGGAGGAGGCGGACCCGCAGGACGTGGTCGCCGAGCTGCTGCCCGACGTGCCGCCGGAAGCGCAGGCGGAGCTGGTCGCGGGGCTGTGGCAGGTGAGCCACCCCGGGGTGACCGAGTTGCTCACCGCGCTCAGCGAGCACCACCCGGACAAGGCCGTTGCGCGGGCCGCCAGGAAGGCGGCCTTCAAGGCCAGATCCCCTTCTGCTGCGGAACGAGCGGCTCCCTGACCCAGGGCCGCGGCCGGGCCGCGTCCCGGCGGACCGGGGCACGGGTGACGCTGCCGCGGCACGGGCGCTTCCTTACGTAGACTGTGCTGGCTGTCCAGACGGAAAGGGATGGGGACCATCAGCATCAAGCCGATCCGCATCTTCGGCGACCCGGTGCTGCGCACCCCCGCCGATCCGGTCCGCGATTTCGACGCCGAGCTCCGGCGGCTGGTCAAGGACCTCACCGACACCATGCTGGACGCGCCGGGGGTGGGCCTGGCCGCCCCGCAGATCGGCGTGGGCCTGCGGGTGTTCACCTACCACGTGGACGACGTCACAGGCCACCTGATCAACCCGTCGCTGGACCTGACCGGGGAGCAGGAGACCGACGACGAGGGGTGCCTGTCATTCCCCGGCCTGGCCTTCCCCACGCCGCGCTCGCACGGTGTGGTGGCCAAGGGCTTCACCATGCACGGCGAGCCGGTCACCCTGGAAGGCAGTGGCCACCTGGCCCGGTGCGTCCAGCACGAGACCGACCACCTGGACGGGATCCTGTTCATCGACCGGCTCGACCCGGAGCAGCGCAAGCGGGCGATGCGGGAGATCCGGGAAGCGGAATGGTGGGGGGAGCCGGTCCCGGAGCTCCGCGTGTCGCCGCACCCGACCCACGGCCAGGCCCTGTAGGGGCAGTCACCCATGCGGCTGGTGTTCGCCGGTACCCCGCAGGCAGCGGTGCCCTCGCTGGAGGCCCTGCTGAACTCGGGACACGAGGTGGCTGCGGTGGTGACCAGGCCGGATGCCCCCGCCGGGCGGGGCCGCCGGGTGGCCGCCAGCCCGGTCGCTGACCGGGCGGCCAGCGCCGGGCTGGAAGTGCTCAAGCCAGACCGGCCGCGGGATCCCGGCTTCCTGGACCGGCTCCGCATGATCGGGCCGGACTGCTGCCCGGTGACCGCCTACGGCGGGCTGATCCCGCAGGCCGCGCTCGACATCCCGGTGCACGGCTGGGTGAACCTGCACTTCTCGCTGCTGCCGGCCTGGCGCGGCGCCGCGCCGGTGCAGCACGCCATCTTGCACGGCGACGAGATCACCGGCGCGACCACCTTCCGGCTGGTCCGTGAGCTGGACGCGGGCCCCGTCTACGGCGTGATGACCGAGCCGATCGGCCCGCGCGACACCGCCGGGGACATGCTGGCCAGGCTCGCCCGGTCCGGGGCCGAGCTGCTGGTCCGGACCCTGGACGGGATCGAGGCCGGGGAACTCGAGCCGCGCCCGCAGCCCGCGGACGGGATCAGCCAGGCCCCCAGGCTCACCCCGGAGGACGCCCGGGTCCGCTGGGGCGAGCCCGCCCAGGCGGTCAGCCGCCGGATCCGCGCCTGCACGCCCGCGCCCGGCGCGTGGACGCTGCTCGGCGAGGTCAGGCTCAAGCTGTGGCCGCTGGCCGGCCCCGCCCCGGCCGGCCCCGAGCCCGCCGTTCCTGGGGACCCCGGCGGCGGCCCGGGTAGCGCCCGGCTGCGCCCCGGCGAGCTGCTGGCCTGCCGGGACGGCGTGCTCGCGGGCACCGCTACCCACCC
>DASQSC010000136.1:0-2272 GCA_035642555.1 Streptosporangiaceae bacterium
CCGGCCCGGAGCAGGAGCTCGACCTGCTGGTCAACAACGCGGGCGTGATGGCGATCCCGCACCGGGAGACCACCGCGCAGGGGTTCGAGCGGCAGTTCGGCACGAACCATCTCGGCCACTTCGCGCTCACCGCGCGGCTGCTGCCGGTGCTGGCACGGCGGCCCGGCAGCCGGGTGGTCACCGTCAGCAGCGAGCAGCACAAGCGAGCCCGCGGCATCGGCTTCGATGACCTGCAGGCCGAGCACGGCTACCGGCCCTGGCCCGCCTACCAGCAGTCCAAGCTCGCCAACGCCATGTTCGTGCTGGAACTGGACCGGCGGCTGCGAGCGGCCGGGCTCGATGTCGTGTCGGCGGGTGCCCATCCGGGCTTCGCGGCCACGAACCTGCAGTTCGCCGGTCCGAGAGCGGGCCGGACCGGCTTCTCGGCCCGCGCGCTGGGCCTGGCGACGCGGCTGTTCGCGCAGCCCGTCAGCGACGGGGCGGTGCCGTTGCTGTATGCCGCCACCGCGCCGGGCGTGCGCGGCGGTGAGTACTTCGGCCCCAGCGGCCCCGGTGAGCGGCGCGGGCATCATCCGCGGCAGGTCCAGTTCTCGGCGGCTGCCAGGGACCAGGCTGCCGCGGCCCGGCTGTGGCAGGTATCAGAGGAGCTGGCAGGCATCTCGTTCGGAATTCTGAAGGCCTCGTGAGCGCGGACGGTGACTGGCCGGTCAGGGGAGGCGGCGGCTCGCACCGTGGCGGTGACGTGCATATGGTGATGGCCGTGGGCATAACGATGCAGTACTCGTGACCGTCAGCGGTTGCCCGGGAGGCGTGGCGTGAGCATCGGCGAGGCGCTGGCGGACGCGCGCCACCGGGCCGGTCTCACGGTCGAGGACGTCAGCGAGCACACCTACATCCGGCAGACGATCATCCGGAGCATCGAGAGCGACGACTACTCGCTGTGCGGCGGTGACTTCTACGCCCGCGGCTACATCCGGAGCATCGCCAGGGTGATCGGGGCCGACCCGGAGCCGCTGATCGCCGAGTACGACGCGGAGCACCGGGATCCCGGGCCCGCTGCCGCCACCGGTCTCGGCGAGCTGACCGCGCGGGGGGCCGCGAACGAGCGGCGGCGGCTGAACCGGGCGCTGCTGGCCGGCGCCGCGGTGGTGATCGGGCTGGGCGTGGCCGGGTACTTCCTGCTGTTCAGCCCGCATCCGGCGGGGCAGGCGGCGCCAGCCGCCAGGCAGCACCCCGCGGCCAGCCACCGGCCAGCGGCCAGCCACCCGGCCACGCAGAGTCCCACCCCGGCGCCGTCGCCCAGCCCCACCGCGGCTCCGGTCCGGCCGTCGCAGGCACTGGGGCCGGCCAGCGCCGCTGCGGTGGCGGCCGGCGGCGGCAGTGGCGACAACCCCGACCTCGCGCACCTCTCGATCGACGGCAGCAGGGCCACGGCCTGGCACTCCGACTGGTACACCACCGCCCGGTTCGGGGGCCTGGCCAGCGGCACCGGCCTGATGCTGGACATGGGACACCCGGTCACCCTCACCAGCGCCCGGATCTGGCTCGGCGCCGCGGCGGGCGCCCGCTTCCAGCTCCGCATCGGCAGCTCACGCAACCCCGCGGACCTGCAGCCGGTCGCGCATGCGACCGGCGCCAGCGGCCTGGTCCGGCTCCCGGTCGCCGCCGACGCGCACGGCCGCTACGTGCTGGTGTGGTTCACCCGGCTGCCGACCGACCCGTCCGGTAAGTTCCAGGCCAGCGTGCACAACATCCGCCTGCACGGCCGTCCGTGACGGTGCGGGCGGCCCGTACACGTGCGGGAACAGCGTGCCTGCCGGGACTCCCGGCGCGGCAGCGGAGCAGATACCAGACCTCCCCTCGTTCTACCCCGGTGCCCGGCTCCCCCGCCTGAACACTCCCCCGCCCGCCGCTGCCTGAATACTCCCCCTGCCTGCCCCCTCCCCCGGCCTGAACGGTCCCCCGGCCTGAACGGTCCCCCGGCCGCCGGCCTTCATGATCGTGGTGGATCAGTCGGGCCGCGGGCCGACCGGGTCCCCACGATCATGAATGGGGAGCCCGGGCGTGGCAGAGCGGCTTGACTCCCTAAGTCCTCACGTGGAGACTTAGCTATAAGTCTTCATCCGAGGATATTTTGCCGGAGGGGCACCATGCCGAGGACAGGCCGCCGCCCGGGCCGGCCGGACACCCGGAGCGAGATCGTGTCGGCTGCCGCCCGCCGTTTCGCCCGGGCCGGGTACGACGCGACCAGCGTGCGGCAGGTCGCGGCCGA
>DASQSC010000137.1:0-6140 GCA_035642555.1 Streptosporangiaceae bacterium
CTCCGCCTCGGTGAACGACACCGTCTGGAACAGAACGAGGTCGCTCTCGGCTGATCCCTCGATCGCGTCATGGTCGATCTGCCCGCCGGCCAGCGTTGACAGATCAGGCACCGGGATGTCCCGCACCGCGGTGCCGTCCAGCTCGAACACCCGCAGCAGCGAGCACGCGTCCCGCAGGTAGTGGCAGACCAGGCGGCCGCCGAAGTGGTGCGCCTCCAGCAGCGTGTCCGCCCCGGCCGGGATCACTTCGCGCCAGCGCGGGCGCTCCGGCTGATCCAGGCCCACGGCGACGATCCGTCGTTTGTCCGCGTGGTCGTCGGTGAGCACGTAGAACGTGCTGCCCTCGGCCGCGACCACCTCGGCCAGCACTCCCTCATCGGGCAGCAGGATCCGCCAGCCCGCATCCGGCTGCGCCAGCTCGAGCACCCGTACCTCGGCTCCGGGGCTGATGCCCCGGCTGGTCGTCAGCACGAGGTAGCGGCCGTCCGCGGTGACCTTGACCGACGGGTACAGCTCCGGGTCGTCCGGGGCGAACACCAGCTCGTCGTCGCGCTGGGCCGAGCCCGGCCGGTGGAAGCAGATCCGCCGGTCCCGGCTCGCCTGCTGGTACTCCTGGCCGTGCTCGGGCGGCTTCATCGCGGGGTAGTAGAACCCGGAGCCGTCCTTGGCCCATTCCGCTTCCGGGGACTTGCACCATTCCAGCACGTCGCCCAGGTCAGCGCCCGACTCCACGTCCCGGACGTGCCAGGTCAGCCAGTCCGAGCCCGACCTGGCGATGGCGTAGGCGGCCAGTGAGCCGTCCGGGCTGACCTTGACCGCGCTCACCGCGGCCGTCCCGTCGGGGGCCAGCTCGTTCGGGTCGATGAGGACCCTGCCCTCGGCACCGGGCGCGTCCATGACGTACCAGACGGGCTGGTTCTGCAGCCCGGCGTTGCGGGCCTGGAACCAGCGCCCCCCGCGCTCGAACGGCACCCCGGATCTCGGGTAATCCCACCGCTGCGTCAGCTGCGCCCGGATCTCCTCCCGCGCAGGCACGGTGACCAGCACTGATTCGGTGAACGCGTGCTGTGCCGTCACCCACGACCTAGTTTCCGGATCCGCGCTGTCCTCCAGCCACCGGTACGGGTCGGGGACCTGCTCGCCGTGAAGGTCGTCGACGACGTCGCCAGCGGGGGCGCGCGGGGGAGATACCGCTTCCTCAGCTAGACCCATGCCGCCGAGTCTGCCAGCCGCCGCTCGGCACGGCTACGGGCGAGCCGCGCTCCACGGCCCGGCGACCGGCCAGGCGACCGGCCAGGCACCGGGCCGCGCCGTCGTTGGCGTCAGCGTCAGCGGCGGCGGGACAGCCTGCCCCGGCGGGCCGCCGTGGGCCGGGCGAGCTCGTCCGGGATCCGCAGCAGCGGGTTGGTGGAACTCTCCACCACCTCGCCCGCGACTTCCAGCACCCGCCTGCCACGGGACCGTGCCGCCGAGCGCAGCAGCTCGAACGCCTGCCGCGGCCGCAGCCGGTGCCGCTCGGCCAGCACGCCGATCGCCTGCTCCACCCGGACCCGCACGGTGAGCGCGTGCTCGAGCTGGGCGACCGTCTCCCGGAGCTGGCGGACGTCGGGCTCTTCCGCCCGCTCATCCCGCGCCCCGCTGCGCCGCCCGGCACTGCGGCGGCCCCCTGCGGGCGCGCCGTCGGCGTCCGGGCGGGGCTCCCGCGTCGCAGCCGGCGGTGCGGCCGGGGTGGGCGGCGTTCCCCGCAGATCGGCCGCCAGCAGGTCGGCCAGCACCATGGCGCTGGTCAGGTCGGAAACTTCCTCGTCGCCGACCTTCCACCCGGAAGGCGTGCGGCGCACGTCGTCGGCGGTCACGTTTCCGAACGAGGAGGCGGACGGCTGGCCGTGCCGCCCGTCCTGCTGTGACCGGTTGCGGGCGCCGTCGCGGCGCGGCTCGCGGGCGGCGTCATCCCAGCCGGCACCGTCGCTGCCGGGCCCGCGGCGGTCTTCCCGCCAGTCCCGGCCATCGCGGCCGTCACGACCATCCCGGCCGTCGCGGTCGGGCTCCTGGCTGGCCTGATCCCATCCGCGGCCCTCGCCGTCAGCCTGGTCCCAGCCGCGCTCATCCCGGTCGGGAGGAGGACCGGGCGCGCCGGGTTCCCGGCGGCGATGGCGCGCTCCCTGGTCGCCGCCCGGTCGGTCGCTCCGGGGCCTGATCATCGCACCGCGAGGCCTCGCAGGTGCTCCCGGACCTGCGAGGCGGACGGGTTCGTCAGTGCGGTTCCGTCGGGGAACACGACGGTGGGTACGGTCTGGTTGCCGCCGTTAACGGACATCACGTAGTCCGCGGCGGCAGGGTCCCGCTCGATGTCGATCTCGGTTACCTCGATCCCCTCCCGGGCGAGCTGCCTCTTCAGCCGCCGGCAGAATCCGCACCAAGGCGTCGTGTACATCGTCAGCGGCTGCAAGCGCCCGTCTCCCTCGGTCTTGACCAGGATAGTCCTGACACTGCAACACCGAGGTCAGTCGCAGCCTTCCCGCGGCCCGGCAGGGCTTTCCGGCGCCGGCGGCGCTGGGCGGGTACCCCGGCGGCGCTGGGCCGGCGGCCGGCGGCGGCCGGCGAGCGTCACCGGCATGCGCGAGGATGGCAGCGGACGGAAGGAGGGCGCTCGCGTGGAACCAGCCCATCCGGCCGCCGGGATAGCCGACGCCCCGGCGGGCGGCGACGGCCCGGACGCCGTGCTCGCGGCGCTCGATTCCGAGCAGCAGCAGGTCGCGCTCGCCACCAGGGGGCCGGTGTGCGTGCTGGCGGGCGCGGGAACCGGCAAGACCCGGGTGGTGGCCCACCGCATCGCCTACGCGGTGCGGACCGGCGCGGTCAACCCGGGGCACGTGCTCGCGGTCACCTTCACCACCCGCGCGGCCGGCGAACTGCGGGGCCGGCTCCGCCAGCTCGCCGGTACCGGCGACGGCCTGGAGCGGGTGCAGGCGCGCACCTTCCACTCCGCTGCCCTCCGGCAGCTTGTGCACTTCTGGCCGCAGGCGGTCGGGGGCCGCCCGCCGGCCGTGCTGGACTCGAAGATCGGCCTGCTGTCGGAGGCAGCCCGCGGCCTCAAGCTCAAGCCGGGCCTGCCGGAGCTGCGGGACGCCGCCGCCGAGATCGAATGGTCGAAGGTCACCCAGATCCAGCCGGACGACTACCCGGCGGCGGCTGCCAAGGCCGGCCGGACGCCGCCGCTGCGCCCGGAGGCGGTCGCCCGGCTCTATGCCGCCTACGAACAGCTGCGGCGGGCCCGTCACCTGGTGGACTTCGAGTCGGTACTGGAGCTGACCGCCGCCATCCTGGCCGAGCACCGGCCGGCCGCCGCCGAGATGACCGACCGCTACCGGTATTTCCTGGTGGACGAGTTCCAGGACGTGAACCCGCTGCAGAAGCTGCTGGTCGACGCCTGGACGGCGGGCCGCGACGACCTGTGCGTGGTGGGCGACCCGCGCCAGACGATCTACTCGTTCACCGGTGCCACCCCCGCCTACCTGACCGGCTTCACGGCCGAGTACCCGCACGCCACGGTGGTCCGGCTGGTGCGCAATTACCGCTCGACGCCGCAGGTGGTCACGCTGGCGAACCGGGTGACCGGCGGCCCCGGCGCCGGTTCCGGCCGCGGGCCAGGCCGGCCCCCCGGGCGGCGGCCCGCGATATTTCCGAACGGGGAGGTGCCAGGTGCCCTGGTTGCCCAGCGGGCGGCCGGCCCATCACCGGAATTCACCGGCTACCAGGACGAGCAGGCGGAAGCGGTCGGGGTCGCGGCGCGCGCGGCCGGGCTGATCCGGGGCGGGACGGCCGCGCGCGAGATCGCGGTGCTGGTCCGGACCAACGCGATGACCCAGCGGTTCGAGGCCGCCTGTGCCGATGCCGGGGTGCCCTGCCAGCTGAGGGGCGCGGAACGGTTCTTCGACCGGGCCGAGGTGCGGCAGGCGACCGGGCTGCTGCGGGCGGCCCTGAAATCGGCCCGGGCCCCCGCCGCCGGCGCGGACGGAGCGGACGGAGCGGACGGCGCCGGCGGGGTCCCCGCCGAGGTCAGGCACATCCTGGCCGGCCTGGGGCTGACCCCGCAGCCGCCAGCGGGACGGGGCGCGGCCCGGGACCGGTGGGAGTCGCTGGCGGCCATCGCCCAGCTCGCTGAGGACTTCGGCGCGGCCGAGCCAGCGGCCGGGCTGCCGGGGTTCGTGGCCGAGCTGGCCCGCCGGGCTGCCATCGAGCATGCGCCTGCGACCGACGGCGTGACCCTCGCCTCGCTGCACGCGGCCAAGGGGCTGGAATGGGACGTGGTGTTCCTGCCCGGCCTGACCGACGGGAACCTGCCGATCGTGCATGCCCAGACCGGCGAGGCGGTCGAGGAGGAACGGCGGCTGCTATACGTGGGTATCACCCGGGCGCGCGAGCGGGTGCTGCTGTCCTGGGCGCTGGCCCGGTCCCCGGGGGCGCGGCGGACCCGGCAGCCCTCCCGTTTCCTGGCCGGCCTCTAGGATGCCCCCGCCGTCCGCCGGGCTGAGCCGGCCCGGCTCCCGGTGCCGGCCGGGCCGCCCGCACCGGGTACGGTTAGCCGCCGGACCGGGCACCTCGGTGAGGCGGTGACATGAGCGACCCCCTGAAGTCCGTGCTCGACCTGCTCGACCTGGAGCAGATCGAGGCCGACATCTTCCGGGGGCGCAGCCCGGAAGAGCGCCGCCAGCGGGTCTTCGGGGGACAGGTGGCCGGCCAGGCGCTGGTGGCGGCGGGCCGGACCGTGTCCGCCGACCGTCCGGTTCACTCCCTGCACGCCTACTTCATCCGGCCCGGCGACCCGTCGGTGCCGCTGATCTACCTGGTGGACCGGGTCCGGGACGGCCGGTCGTTCACGACCCGCCGGGTCTCGGCGATCCAGCACGGCAAGGTGATCTTCACGCTGTCGGCCTCGTTCCAGCATCCCGAGCCGGGCCCGTCGCACGCGGCCCGCATGCCCGAGGTGCCGCCGCCGGAATCGGTGGAGCCGGCGACGGAGCGGCTGGAGCGGCTGTGGGGCGCGCCCGCCCGTGACCTCTTCCGCAACAACCCGATCGACCTGCGGTTCATCGGGCCGCTCACGATCGAGGCGGAGCGTGACCCGTCCCTGCGTTCCGATCACAACCTGGTCTGGCTGCGGGCCGACGGCGACCTGCCGGACGACCCGCTGCTGCACGTGTGCCTGATGACGTACGCGTCGGACATGACGCTGCTGGACTCGGTGCTGCTGCGGCACGGCCTGTCGTGGGCGGACGGGTCCACCACCGGGGCCAGCCTCGATCACGCGATGTGGTTCCACCGGCCGTTCCGCGCGGACCAGTGGCTGCTGTACGCGCAGGAGTCGCCGGTGGCGGCGGGGGCCAGGGGGCTGGCCCGGGGCGAGGTCTTCACCGCCGACGGCGACCTGGTGGTGTCCGTCGTGCAGGAGGGCCTGATCCGAACCGGCTCCTGACACCTCTGGCCGCTCGCGGGACGGCCCGGGCCCGCATCTCCTGTCCCGGCCAGCCGGGCCCGCCACACTCCTATAGCCCCACGTGAAAAACATGTTGCCCCGCTGTCGGGGCCCTCGTAGGCTGCATCCATGTCCGTGTCATCGGCAGCTTCAGGAAGGAGGTGCCCGAAGTGAACAACAGCCTGCTCGAAGCCCAGGTCGGCGGTAATGCCATCGCCGGGCCGCTGTTTGCTGTGCCGGGTGCCCACTTGCCTGATGGCCTCCTGGCCACGCTGCTTCCCGGCGCGGACGTCGTCCGTCAGGCCATCCCGCTCGCTACCGGGCAGGCGCCGCGCCCGCGGTGCGTCCCGGACGCGGCCTGGGCCCTCGGGGAGCAGTCTGCCCGTCGGCAGGACAGCACCGCTAAGTACATCTACATGACCCCCGTCGCCGCCCTGGGTGGCGATGACTCGGGTTCGCACCCGGCATGGGATCCGGTTTAGAGGCCACACGGCCTGGATCCCCTCAAGGCCGCGAACCCGGAAAAGGGTTCGCGGCCTTTGTTATGCCAGGCCGCGGCTCCTGCAGGCCGACGTTTTGTCAGACGCATGAGAGACCGTAGAGCAGGACGAGAACCGAGAGGGGATGAAGCCGATGTGCCGGCCCGGCACCACCGCTGTTGCAG
>DASQSC010000138.1:0-2594 GCA_035642555.1 Streptosporangiaceae bacterium
ACCGCCACCAGCACCGCGAGGCCGACGGCCGCGCCGACCTGCTGGCCGCTGGTGGCCAGGCCGGATGCCAGGCCCTGCAGCCGGCCCGGGACGCCGGCGGTCGCGGCCGAGAACATCGCGGTCCACACCACGCCCTGCGCCAGGCTGAACACCACGATGCCCGGGCTCATCTGGCTGAACGTCGAACCGCTGCCGAGGAAGGCGGCGAACAGCGCGGTGCCGGCGGCGCCGGTCACCAGCCCGGCGACCAGGGTGGAGCGCACCCCGATCGAGGTTGCCAGCTTCCCGCCGATCAGGGTGCCGGCCAGGACGAGCGCGCACGGCAGGAGGTAGGCGAGGCCGGTGCGCAGGGCGTCCCAGCCGCGCACCTGCTGCAGGGCCAGCGTGATGAAGTAGGCGCTGGCGCCGAAGGTTGCCATGAACATGAAGGTGATCAGGGTGCCGATGCGCAGGCTGCGGTTGCGGAAGATGTGCAGCGGCACGAGCGGGTCCGGCGTGCGGGCTTCGATGACGAGGAAGGCCGCGAGCGATGCCCCGGCGGTGATGAAGCTGGCCAGTGTGGCGGGATTAGCCCAGCCGGCCTGCGGCCCGTTCACCAGCCCGAGCACCAGCAGCAGCGCGCCGCCGGTGACGGCGAGGCCGCCGGCGATGTCCAGCCCGATGCGCCGCGCGGCCCGGGGGCCGGCCGGAACCACCCGGAGCGCGAGCAGGGCGACGATGGCTGCCAGCGGGACGTTGACGAAGAAGACGGCCCGCCAGCCGAGGGCCTGGGTCAGTACCCCGCCCAGCAGGGCTCCGGCCACCAGCCCGCTGCTGCCGGCCGCCCCCCACACACCCAGGGCACGGTTACGCTCGGGTCCTTCCGCGAACATGGTGGTGATCAGCGACAGGGTGGCCGGGCCGAGCACCGCGCCGCCGAGGCCCTGCACCGCGCGGGCGACCACGAGGACGGCGGGGGTGGCGGCGACGCCCCCGGCGGCGGAGGCGAGCGTGTACAGGCCCAGCCCCGTCAGCAAGAGCTGGCGGCGCCCCAGCAGGTCAGACAGCCGCCCGCCCAGCAACAGGCACCCGCCGAAGGTGACGGCGTAGGCGCCGATCACCCATTGCAGGTCCGGGCCGGGGAAGCCGATCCCTGACCCGATGTCGGGCAGCGCGACGAACACGATGCTGTAGTCCAGGGCGATGATCAGCTGAGCCAGCGCGAGTGACACCAGGATCAGCGCCGGGCGCCGGACGGCGGGCGACCAAGCCATGGCTGCCGGGTACCTGCCTGTCGTGTGCCGGTCGTTCGCCATGACCCCGACCATATGCGTCTAACTTGAAAGATTCAAACTAGAAATATTGAGGCTTTACATGGTTGCTACACTGAGCACATGGCAGCCCCTCAGGCACGAGTCACCGCCGAGCGGGAACTGTGCGGGCTGGTCAACGGGCTGGCCCACCAGATCAGCGAGCACGTGCGGGAACGGGCGACCAGGCTGGGACTCACCGCGGCGCAGGCCACAGCACTGAGAGAGCTCACCGGCCCGATGACCACCAGCGAGCTGGCCGAGCGCATGAGCTGCGAGCCGTCCAACGCGACCTTCGTCATCGACAAGCTGGAGAAGCAGCAGCTGGTCGAGCGCCGCCCGCACCCGACCGACCGCCGCGCCCGGCAGCTGGTCCTCACCCCGGAGGGCAGCACGCTGCGGGACAAGCTGCTGGCGCTCCTCGAACAGGACTCCCCGCTGGCCGGTCTGTCCGCGCGGGAGCAGGACTCCCTCCACAACCTGCTGCAACGCGCCCGTACCCGCCGCTGACCGCCGGCCGGCGCGGCGCGGCCCGGTTAACCGGGGAGGGGCGGGAGCTTGCCGGTAGCCCCGGTGGCGCGGACCGCCGGCCTGATCACGGCGAGGACCCGGGCCCGCTGGGCGTCCAGGTCGCGCAGCTCGCGCTGTAGCTTGGCGCGGGCCGCGGCCTGCCCGGCGCCGCGGGCGCGCAGCACGCCGGCCACGTCGTTCTGCACCCGCTGCGCATAGGGGAACGCCCACGTCACCAGCCCCTCCACGGCCCGGTTCAGGTGGAAGCGGGCCAGTGACTCGTGGACCTGGTACTGAGTCAGGTCAGCGAGCTGGGAGTTGTTGGCGGGCGAGCAGTTCTTCGCCCCGTAGCTGGCGACCCGGATCGCGGTCGCCCGGTCGTGGCTGGTCCCGGTGTCGATGGCGCGCAGCACGATGAGCGATTCCCGGACGCCGCCCGCGCACGACTGGATGCCGGTGGTCATGGACCGGAGGAAGTCGTTCATGTCGGTCGCGCGCTGGGCGCGCGACGGGTGCACGGCCAGCCCGACCAGCACAGCCGCGGCCACCACCAGCACGCCGGCCAGCAGCAGCCAGCGGGGGGTGCGGCGGACCGGCCACCCGCCATGCCGGAGCGGGACGTGCGGCGGGCCGGTCCTGGCCGGGGCGTCCATGGCTGGCGGCCTCCCTACCCGGTCCGCGCGCCGATCAGGCTGGCCGCGGCGGCCAGTTCCCGCGGGGTCAGCGCGCCGAACACCCGCTTGACGATCCGATGACTGGCATTGAGGAAGAACGTCTGCGGCAGCCCGCTGACGT
>DASQSC010000139.1:0-5238 GCA_035642555.1 Streptosporangiaceae bacterium
GCGGGAGCGGATGCCGCTGCTCGCCGCGGCCGTGCAGGGGCGGGGGCACCGCCTCCGGGGCCGCCCGGCGGCGGCCGGGACCGCGGCCGGGCGGCTGGTGAGCTGCCGGCCGCACCACCGGCCGGATGCCGGCACCGACGCGATCCTGCTGGTGGACCGCCCGGTGCCGGCCCTGGCCCCGCTGCTTTACACCGCGCGCGGCGTGATCGCCCGGCAGGGGGCGGCCGGTTCGCACCTGGCCGAGGTGGCGCGCAGCCTCGCCGTGCCGATGGTGACCGGGTGCCGTCCCGAGACGGTGACCGGCTCCCGGCCGCCGGGCACCTGCTGGCTCGCGGCGATCGACGGCTCCACCGGCGAGGTGGCGCTGCTCCCGGGCTGACCCGGAAGGGAGTTCGCATGCACCATTCCACCGAGGCCCGGCCGGAGGCTGAGGCTCGGGCGGAGGCCCGGACCCGGCCTGAACCCGGCCTGGTGCGCAGCCTGCCCGCCCGGCACCGGGTGAAGCTGATCCTGCACCGGGGCATCCTGTCCGGGGTCATTCCCGGCGGGACGCGGCTCGTCCAGTCCAGCATCGCCGAGGAACTCGCGGTCAGCACCCGCCCGGTCCGGGACGCGCTGCGGGAGCTCGCCGCCGCGGGCTTCGTCCGGCTGGACGACCGCGGCGCGGCGGTGGTGCACGAGCTGGGCCGCAGCGACCTCGAGGATATCTACCAGATCCGGAAGATGCTGGAGCCGGTGGCGGCCGCGCGGGCGGCCGGCCAGGCCAGCGAGGCATGCGTGCTGCGGGCGGTCGAGCTGCTGGCAACGATGGAGGCCGAGACCGACGGCGCCCAGTGGGCCGAGTACAACTCCGGCTTCCACGGCCTGCTCGACGAAGCGGCGAGCAGCCCGCGGCTGGCGGCGATCCTCGGCAACCTGCGCGAGCTGTCTGCCCTGTATGTCCGGCACGCCGTCCTGAGCGTGCCCGATCGGGCCCGGCAGGCCAGTGCCGAGCACGAGGAGATCCTGCGGGCGATCATCGCCCGTGACCCGTCGGCAGCGGCCGACGCCGCCGTCCGCCATCTCAACGGCACGTTGCGGGCACTGACCGTGCGCCGCCTCGATGCCGGGCGCTAGCAGTGACGCCGTGATGCTGATCGACGTCCACAATCACGTCATGCCGGCCGAGGCGCTCGGCCTGCTGCGCCGCGACCCCCGGTACGGCGTGACAATCGAGGATGACCGGTGGACCGGGGGCCACCACGTCCCGTTCACGATCACCGCGTCGTTCCACGACCCGGCGGCGAAGCTCGCCGAGATGGACGCGAACGGGATCGGCTCGGCGGTCGTCTCGTGCCCGCCGCCGCTGTTCTGCTACCACGTGAGCAGCGACCGGGGAGCCGTGTTCTGCGAGGCGGCGAACGACGGGATGGCCCAGTTCTGCGACGCGAGCCCGGGCCGGCTGCGCTGGCTCGCCAACCTCCCCATGCAGGACCCGGCCCGCGCCGCCGAGTCCTACCGGGAGGCCGCCGGGCGGGGCGCGGCGGGCGCGGCCGTCGGCACGTCCATCGCGGGCCGGCGGCTGGACGAGCCCGCGTTCGAGGAGTTCTGGGCCACCGCGGCGGCGATCGGCCAGCCGGTGCTGATCCATCCCGCCTTCAACGAGCCGCACCCCGGGCTCGAGCCCTACTACCTCCAGAACGTCGTCGGCAACCCGCTCGAGACCACGCTCACCCTGGAGCGGATGATCTGCGCCGGGGTGCTGACCCGCCACCCGGAGCTGCGGGTGGTCGCCCTGCACGGCGGCGGGTACCTGCCCTACCAGGCCGGCCGGCTGGCCCACGCCTGCGGGGTCCGGCCGGAGATCCCGGTGAGCGCGGCCGATGTCTGGCGGGCCTTCGGCCAGTTGTACTTCGACACGATCACGCATGACCTGACCGCACTGCGGTACCTGGCGCAGCGGGCCGGCGCCGGGCACGTGCTGCTCGGCACCGACCTGCCGTTCGACATGGCCATGCAGGCGCCAGCGGCCGTGCTGGCGGAGGCGTTCGGCGAGCCGGTCCGCCGCCGGATCGGGGCCGCCAACGCGGCCTCGCTGTTCGGCCTGGACGGGATGCTCGGGGCCGGCGGCGCCGACGGCCCCCCCGGGTAGCGGCCAGATAGTGTCGGCGGGGCGGGGTAGCGTGACGCCCGATGCCCCGGGAAACCCAGACACCGCAATCTCAGACACGCCAGACCCAGGCAGCGGCGCAGCGGGAGGCAACCGCCCGCACCGGGCGCCCTGGCACCGGGCACTCCCCGCGCGCGGTCCTGATCGTGATGTGCGCCGGCTACTTCCTGGTGCTGCTTGATGTCACCATCGTCAACGTCGCGCTCCCGCCGATCGGGGCCGGCCTCGGCACCAGCGTCACCGGCCTGCAGTGGGTGGTCGACGGGTATGCGCTGCCGCTCGCCGCGCTCATGCTGGCCGGCGGCACCGTAGGCGACCTGCGCGGGCACAAGCGGATCGTGCAGGCGGGGTTTGCCGTGTTCGGGGCCGCCTCGCTCGGCTGCGGCCTCGCGCCGGGGGCGGCGGTGCTGGTGGCGGCCCGGGTGGTGCAGGGCGCCGGGGCGGCGCTGCTGCTGCCGGGCACGCTGGCGATCATCAGCCACGCGTTCCCCCGGGGCCCCGCGCAGGCCCGGGCGATCGGCATCTGGGCCGGCATCGGGAGCCTGGCCCTGCCGGCCGGGCCGCTGCTGGGCGGGGGCCTGATCGCCGCGTTCGGGTGGCGGGCCATCTTCCTGATCAACGTGCCGATCGTGGCGGTGGTCGTGGCCGCCACGCAGCGGGTGGTGGCCGAGAGCGCCGACCCCCGCGGCCGGCGGCTGGACCTGCCCGGGGTGCTGCTCGGCGGGCTGTTCCTGCTGGCCGCGGTGTTCGCGGTGATCCAGGGCGGCCGCGCGGGCGCCGGGTCGCCGGCCGTGATCGGCGCCGCGCTGACCGCGGCAGCGGCGCTGGCCGCGTTCGTCCTGGCTGAGCGGCGGCGGGGCGAGCAGGCCATGCTGCCGCTGCCGTTGCTGCGCCGCCCCGCTTTGACGGTGGCGAACGGTGCAGCCGGAATCATGAACCTGGGCACGCTGGGGACGCTGTTCGTGCTGACGCTGTTCCTGCAGTCGGTGCGCGGCTACCAGCCGCTGACGGCCGGGCTCGCGCTGGTGCCGCTGTTCGCCCCGCTGGCCGTGCTGGCGCCGCCGGTCGGACGGCTCGTCAGCCGGATCGGGCCGAAGCTGCCGGTCGCGGCCGGGTTCGTGCTCGCCGGAGCGGGGCTCGCGCTGCTGGCCGGGGCCGCCGCGCGGTCCTCCTACCTGGTGCTGCTGCCCGCGTTCCTGCTGTGGGGCATCGGCATGGGGTTCGTGACCCCGGCCGTGGTGGCGGCGGCAATCGCGGCGGTCCCGCCAGCGCGGGCCGGGCTCGGGTCGGGCATCAACAACACCGCGCGGCAGGCCGGCGGCGCGATCGGGATCGCGCTGGCGGGCGCGATCGCGGGCCAGCCAGGTCCCGGCTTCGTCTCCGGGTTCCACCTCGTGGCCGCCGGCGCCGCGGGCCTGTACCTGGTCACGGCCGCCACTGCGGCGGCCATGATCCCGGGCCGGGCGCGCCCCCTCACCCGGGCAGCTGGACCACGCGCCCGCCGCTGATGGCCTCGGCGATGGCGGCGGTGAGCTCCACGCTGCGCAGCCCGTCCTCGCCGCCCGGGCTCGGGTCCCGGTGGCTCAGCACGGCGTCGGCGAAGGCGCCGACGGTGCGCCGGTAGGCGTCCCGGGACGAGGCGGGGAACTCCCGCTCCCCGTCCGGGGTGATGATGCTGAGGCTGCCGTCCCGCTCCGGCCGGGACAGGTTGCGGCCCAGGATCCGGCCTGCGGTGCCGTAGAGCACGATGTCGTCACGCGAGTGCGGGACGGACTGGTTCGCGTTGACGTAGGCCAGCGTCCCGGCGGCGAGCCTGAGCAGCACCAGCGCGGTGGTGTCGACCTGGTAGCCGGGCTCGGAGTGAGTGAGCGCGGCCACCTCGGACACCTCCGAGCCGGTGAGGTAGCGAAGCAGGTCGAACGCGTGCACGCCGATGTTGTTGAGCGTGCCCAGGCCGGCCAGCCCTGGATCGGTGCGCCAGCCCCGGGGCAGGTTACGGCCCGCGCTCATGGTCACCTCGGCGATCGTCACCGTGCCGGCCCCGCCGCTGCGCACCACCTCGGCGGCCTCGGCCAGCCCGTCGTGATTGCGGGTCTGGAAGGTGATCCCCAGCCGCACCCCGGCTGCGCGGCATTCGTCGACGCAGCGCTGCGCGTCGGCCAGGGTCACGGCCAGCGGCTTGTCGCACAGCACGTGCTTGCCGGCCCGCGCGGCGGCAATCACCTGCCCCGCATGGAGCGCGTTCGGGGTGGCGATGTAGACCGCGTCTACCGCGGGATCGGCGAGCATCGCCGGGTAGTCGTCATAGACCCGGGCCGGGCTGGAGCCAGCCGCGTGGGCGCGGGCGAACTCCGCGGCCCGGCCCCGGTCACGGCCCACGACGGCGGCCAGGGTGCTGTTGCGGCAGGCCGCGATCGCCGGGGCGATCTGGGACGAGGCGATCCGGCCGGGCCCGGCAATGGCCCACCCGAGCTGCTGCTGGGAGTCCTGCGGGGCAGCGCTCGACATGATTGGGACCCTATCAACCGCCGCCGGGCCGCCCGTGCGGCCGGGGCGGCGGGTGGCGGATGACGCTGGTCAGCCCGCCCCCGCCCCCTCGTGACGGCCGCCCTTCTCCCGCAGCGGTGCCAGCAGCCGCTCCAGCAGCCGGACCTCCGAACTGTCCAGCCGGCCGCGCCCGGCACTGGCGCTTTCCTGCGCCTCGGCCAGGCTCTGCTGCGCCTCCTGCAACTGCTCTCGCAGCTGGGCGTTCTCGGCGGTCAGGCGGCGCTGCCGGGACTGGATGCTCGCCAGCTTCTGCTCCAGGCCTGCCACGATCCTGGCCAGGCCTGCCTGCTCCGGCCCCGGGCCGCCCGCTCCCGCCGGGGCGCTGCCGAGCAGGGCATTGCCCCCCAGCTCGCTCCGCGCTCCCCCGCTGCCGCCCAGTTCGCCGCCCGCCGCGCCGGGGGGCACCGCGAGCTGCTGCACCACCTGCACCAGCAGCCGCCGGGCAAGCTCGTCGTAGTCGAAGCCGCCAGGCCCTTTCGCCGCGCCGGCGCTCGCGGCCGGGACCACTCCCCCGGCGGCGGCCACCGCGCCCGCCCGTGCGG
>DASQSC010000140.1:0-12446 GCA_035642555.1 Streptosporangiaceae bacterium
CTACCGGCACACCGGCACCCTGGCCGGGAAGACCGTGCTGATCGTCGGTTACGGCTCGATCGGCGCCGCGGTCGAGCGGAGGCTGGCGGGCTTCGAGGTCACGGTGCGCCGGGTGGCACGCCGCGCCCGGGACGGGGTGGCGGCCGTGACCGAGCTGCCTGAGCTGCTACCGGAAGCCGATGTGGTGGTGATCCTGGCACCGGTGACGACGGAGACCATCGGCATGGTGGATGCGGCGTTCCTGGCCCGGATGAAGGACGGCGCGCTGCTCGTGAACGCCGCCCGCGGTTCGCTGGTCGTGACCGGCGCGCTGGCCGATGAGGTGCGGCAGGGCCGGCTGCTGGCCGCCGCTGATGTCACCGACCCCGAGCCGCTCCCGCCCGGGCATCAGCTGTGGCAGCTTCCCGGACTGTTCATCACGCCGCACGTGGCCGCGTCAACGCCCCTGTCGACCGTGCGGAGCCTGGCACTCGTGCGGGCGCAGGCGGCACGCTGGCTGACCGGGGAGCCGCTCCAGAACGTGGTCGCGGGCGCCTACTAACTGCCGGGGTGTCATCACCGCTGGGAGTGGTTCGCGGTGTAAACGATGTTGATCGCGGCGATCGCGATCCAGACCACGAGCAGCCCCCAGAACCCCGGCGGGCTGTGCCCGGCCGAGACGACGATCGCGCTCAGCGGGATGCCGAGCACGATCGATCCCATGGCCAGCGCGAACGGCGACCCGGAGCGGCCCTGCTGGTGCGCGGGAGGCTGGGCCTGCTGCTGCGCCAGCCGGGCGTCGACCCGGGCATCGATTTCCCGGCCGACCTTTTCCAGGAAGGACTCAATGACCGCGTCCCGGTATTCGGGAGCGACCTCACGGTGAGTCTCGGCGGCGGCGCGGATCTCGTCCGGGGGTAGCGCGGCAGTCACGCTGACACGATATATCGCAGTCGCGGCGGTTGTCACCGGGCACGCCGGGCAGGATGGTGCCTGTCCGCGGCGCACGCCTCCCGGGGGATCCGCCGCGACTGCCACGGGACCGGCGCCGCTTATCGCGCTCACCTCGGATAACCCCTCCGGATCAAGCTGACCTGCGGGATTCCCCGCAGAGCGGTCAGGTTTTCGCATCCTTACAGGCATCCGGGCGCAATCTAAGTGTGACCTTCTGCACGTACAGTTAACGAGCGGAAGCGTTGCTGACCGCGTCCATTTCGCTGGCAATGCCGCCAGGCCGCTGGCCAAAACCGCAGGCGGAGTGCGCCCGCATTCGGTAGCTGACGGTTACCAACCGGTTATCGAGCGGGGGCGAAGGCAGGCCCACGAAGCCAGGCCGGCCGCCGGAGTAACGAGCAGGTCCAGAAAGCAGTCGCGGTGGAAGGAGACTCGGTGCCCCCGGACGCATCGGGTGTTCGCCCATGAACGCACTGTCACTGATACTGACCGCGGTCTGCGTGCTCGCAGCTGCCGGGGCAGTGACGGCCTT
This sequence comes from Streptosporangiaceae bacterium, assembly GCA_035642555.1. GTDB lineage: Bacteria > Actinomycetota > Actinomycetes > Streptosporangiales > Streptosporangiaceae > JAIRTY01. The sequence continues at coordinate 1,466 of DASQSC010000140.1, forward strand.
GCGGCGCGGCCCGGCGGCCCCGCCCGGCGGGACGGCGCGCGCAGGCCGGCGGGCCTACTGGTGGCTAGCTGCCGCGGCCGCCTGCTGGGGGGCGGGCGTGGTCGCCAGGCAAGCCTGGCGAGGCACTGCTGGCGGTGCCACCGCCGTCCCGCTGACGTTCGCGGACCTGCCCGCCTTGCTGGCGCCGCTCGCGGCAGCGGTGGGCCTGGCCGCCCTGGCGCGGACGCGATGCTCCCCGGGCCGCCCGGCCGCTGGCGTGGCCGGCTGGCTGGCGGACGGGTATCTGCTCGCCGCCGCGCTGTTCCTGATCGACTGGGTGATCGTGCTGGGTCCCCGGTACGCCGCCACGACGGCAGGGGCAGGCGCGTTCGCGCTACAGCTGATCCGCCCGCTGCTGGAGCTGCTGGTGCTCGGCGCCGTGCTGCCGCTGGCGGTAGCAGCGGGCCGCCGCGCCCTGCTGCCGTTCCTGGGGCTGCTCGCGGTCGCCGGGAGCGATTCGCTCGATGTCGCCGCTCGCGCCGGTGGCCGGCCCGCCGGGGTTGCCGCGCTGCTGCTGCTGACGGCGGCGATGTGCCTGCTCGCGGTGACCCCGGCAGCGGCGGCGCGGTGGCCGGGGCTGCCGGAAAGCGCCCGGCGCCTGCCGCGCAAGCTGCCGGCCATCCGAGCCTGGTCAGCCGCGGGCGCGGAGCCAGCAGCCGGAGCGCCGGACCCGGTGGCCGCCGGGGCCGAGGCGGCCGGGACCGGTCCGGCCAGCCGGTGTCTGCCTGGGAGGGAGCCGGCCGGGACGGGTGTGCCCGGGACGGAGCCGGCCGGTACGGGTCCGGCTGGGACGGGTGTGCCCGGGACGAAGCCGGCCGGGACGGGTCCGGCTGGGACGGGTCTGGCCGTGACTGATCGGGGCGGGGCGGATCCTGCCGTGGCGGAGGTGGCCGGCCGGGCGGCGGCAACACCCGAGCTTGCAGCGACCCAGCCCGCAGCGACCCAGCCTGCAGCGACGGAGCCTGGCCGCGCCGAGGCTGCGGAGACGGTGTCGGCGTCGGTGGCCGCGCTGACGGCGGTGGCGGCGGGGGTTGCCGTCACCGGCTGGGGGCTGGCGGGCGCGCTCGTGTCCGCTCCGGTGATCGCCGTAGCCGGGGGAACCGCGGCAGCGGCCCTGGCGGCGCGAATGCTCGGGCTGGCGCGGCGGCAGCGCGAGTCCGCACTGGGCAGGCAGGAGTCGGGCCGGAGGTTCCTGGAACTGGCCGACCGCACCAGTGACGTGGTCCTGATCTGTGATCTGGCCGGGATGATCGGGTACGCGAGCCCTGCGGTGGCCGGCTACGGGTACCCGCCGGAGAGCCTGACCGGGCGGCATCTCGGCGACTTCCTGCACCCGGAGGACCGGATCGGCGGGGCCCGGGTGGTCCGGGCGGTCGTCGCCGGCCCGGAGCAGCAGGCGGGCCGCTACCCGTGCCGGGTGCGAGCGGCCGACGGCACCTGGCGGCATGTCCAGGCCACGGTGTCGCGGCAGGCGAACCCGCCGGGCCCGGACCAGCTGCTGATCACGGCCAGGGACCTGAGCGACCAGGTGGCCCTCCGCCGCCAGGTCGCCCACCTGACCTTCCACGACGGGCTGACCGGGCTGCCGAACCGGGCGTACATCGAGGATCGGGCACGGGACGCGCTCGGCGCGATAAGCCAGCGAGCCGCCACCGACCCGGCGGCGGGCTCGCTGGGCGGCGGCCCCGGGCCGGAGGAAACGAGTCCGCCCGGCCCCGGCGGCGGAGCGCCGGGTGAGTTGGGCCCCGGCAACCTGGGGCACGGCGGGGCTGGCGTCATCCTGCTCGACCTGGACGGCTTCACCGCGCTGAACGACTCCGCCGGGCGCAGCGCCGGCGACCTGATCCTGACGCAGGCGGCCCGGCGGCTGCGGGCGGTGGTACCAGCGCAGCACACGGTGGCCCGCTGGGGCGGGGACGAGTTCGCGGTCCTGATCGAGGGCGGCGCGACCGCCAGCGAAATCATTGACATAGCGGAGCGGGTGGCGGCCAGCATCAGCGCCGAGCGGTTCCGGGTGGGCGACCGGGAGCTGGCAATGCACGCCAGCGTCGGCGTCGCGGTGGCGGACGGCAGCCCGCCAGGTTTCCTGTGGCGCAGCGCCGACCTGGCGATGCTGCGGGCCAGGCAGGCCGGCGGCGGCCGGGTGGAGGTGCCTGCCGCGGCGAGCCGCCCGGACCCGACCGGCCGGGTGGAGCTGGCACGGGACCTGCAGCGGGCCATCAGTGCCTGGGCAGCGGGCCGGTCCCGCCCGTCCCGGCCCGCGGGTACCGGGGGGCGGCCTCGCCCGGCGGCTCCGGCCGGGACCGGCGAGCAGCTCCCGCCCGCAGCTCCGGCCGGCGCCGCCGAGGGGGAGCAGGTGCCGCACCCCGCCGGTCCGGGCGTGCTGTCACTGGCGTTCCAGCCGGTCATGGACGTCGGCGCGGGGCGGATCGCCCGTGCCGACGTGCTGGTCCGGTGGCACCGGGCTGGTCAGGAGGTGTCCACGCCCGAGCTGCTCAGCCTCGCCGAGGCGTCCGGCCTGAGCGTGCCGCTGGGCGAGGTCGTGCTGCGGGAGGCCTGCGCCCAGGCGGGCGAATGGCACCGGGCCGGGCTGGCGGTGGCGGCCTGCGTGCCGGTGCCCGGCGCACAGGCGGTCGCGCCGAGATTCGCCGAATCGGTGGCCGAGGCGCTCGCCGACAGCGGGCTGCCGGCGGGCTCGCTCACCCTGGAGGTCGCTGAGCGGGACCTGATCGGGAGCGGCGAGGTGCCACCGGGCCTGGCGGACGCGCGCCGGGCAGGCGCCCGGATCGCCATCGCCGGGTTCGGCACCGACTACGCGTCCCTGTCCTACCTGCGGCGCCAGCCGGTCGACGCGGTGAAGATCGCGCCTTCGCTGGTGGCCGGGCTCGGCGGCGACCCGGCGCTGGCCAAGCTGGTGGAGGCGATCGTGCGGGTCGGCCGGGAGCGGGTCATCGACGTCATCGCCGCCGGGGTTGACCAGCCGGCGCACCTGGGGTGGCTGCGCGCGATGCGGTGCCTGCTGGCGCAGGGCAATGCCATCGCGCCGGCGATGGCAGCGGCCGACCTGATGGCGGCAGTGCGGGCCGGCCCGGATGGCGCGGGCGCCCCGGGCGCCGCCGCGGGATTTCCGGACCCGCCCGCAGACCGGGCAGGAAACGGCACGCCGGTCCCCGCAAGCCCGGCCGGCGGCTTCCCGGATTGCCCCGGCTGCGCTGAGCCACCTGCTCAGGGCGGGCCAGCCGGGGAAGAGGCCGCAGCCAGCGTCTCGGATACTGAGATAAAACTGCTCCCAAGTTGACGCTGGAGCCGTCGTGGGCCAGAGTGGGATCCGTGCCTTCCGGCCTGATTATCGTACTTGGCAGGCGCGCGGGATACTGACCAGCAGGTCACCCGCGCGCTCCCCTCGGCTGCCTTCGGGCTCGGGGGGTTTTTTGTTGCCGGCTTTCCGCCCTGCGTCCGTGAGGAAACCCGATGACCGACCCGACCACCAGTGCGGGCCCGCGACCCGGACCCGCTGGCAAGCCGCGGCGCGGCCCGGGCCCGACGCCGCGCGATCTCGCCGCCCGCGCGGCGCGAGATGCTCCTGCCCGGCCCGGGCACCAGGCTGCTCCGTCCGCACCCCCGGGCAGCGGCGCGGCCGGAGGCCAGGCCCAGCCCGCTGACCGCTCACGGCCAGCGGACGGTCCCGCCCAGCCCGCGCCCGCCCCGGCCGCTCCCACGCTCACCGGCGCGCAGGCGCTGGTGGCGGCGCTGGAACGGCTGGGCGTCGACGTGATCTTCGGCATCCCCGGCGGCGCCATCCTGCCGGCCTATGACCCGCTGTTCGACTCGGCCAGCGTCCGCCACATCCTGGTCCGGCACGAGCAGGGAGCCGGGCATGCCGCGGCCGGCTACGCGCAGGCGACCGGCCGCCCGGGGGTGTGCATGGCGACCTCCGGCCCGGGCGCCACCAACCTGGTCACGCCGCTGGCCGACGCCTACATGGACTCGGTCCCGGTGGTCGCCATCACCGGCCAGGTGCCGACCGGCCTGATCGGTACGGACGGGTTCCAGGAGGCGGACATCGCCGGCATCTCGCTGCCGGTCACCAAGCACAACTTCCTGGTCACCAGCGCCGACGACATCGCCAGGACCATCGCGGAGGCGTTCCACGTGGCGTCGACCGGCCGTCCCGGGCCGGTGCTCGTGGACATCGCCAAGGACGCGCTGCAGGCGACTACCGCCTTCCGCTGGCCGGTTCCGTTCGACCTGCCTGGCTACCATCCGGTCACCCGCCCGCACTCGCGGCAGGTGCGGGAAGCGGCCCGGATGATGGCGGAGGCGCGGCGGCCGGTGCTGTACGTGGGCGGCGGCGTGATCAAGGCGGGGGCCAGCGCGGAACTGGCCGAGCTGGCCGAGCTGACCGGGATGCCGGTGGTCACCACGCTGATGGCGCGGGGCGGGTTCCCCAGCAGCCACCCCCAGAACGTGGGGATGCCAGGCATGCACGGCACGGTGGCGGCGGTCGGGGCGCTGCAGAAGGCGGACCTGCTGGTGACGCTGGGAGCCCGGTTCGACGACCGGGTCACCGGCAAGCTGGACAGCTTCGCGCCCGACGCGGCGGTCGTGCACGCCGACATCGACCCGGCCGAGATCTCCAAGAACCGGCGGGCGGACGTGCCCATCGTCGGCGACTGCAAGGAAGTGATCACCGAGCTGCTGGCTGCGGTCAGGGCCGAGCACGAGGCGGGCCGGCGCGCCGACCTGTCCGCGTGGTGGGCGCAGCTAGACGCGTGGCGGGCCACCTACCCGCTCGGGTACTCCGAGCCGGCCGACGGCTCGCTGTCACCCCAGTACGTGATCGAGCGGATCGGCAAGCTGGCCGGGCCGGACGCGGTGTACGTGGCCGGGGTGGGCCAGCACCAGATGTGGGCGGCCCAGTTCATCAGCCACGAGCACCCCGGGCACTGGCTCAACTCGGGCGGGCTCGGCACCATGGGCTACGCCGTGCCCGCCGCCATGGGCGCCAAGGTGGGCCGGCCGGACGCGGCGGTCTGGGCGATCGACGGCGACGGCTGCTTCCAGATGACCAATCAGGAGCTGGCCACCTGCGCGGTGGATGGCGTCCCGGTCAAGGTCGCGATCATCAACAACGGCAACCTGGGGATGGTCCGGCAGTGGCAGACGCTCTTCTACAACGAGCGCTACTCGCACACCGATCTTGACCGGAACGGCAAGAGCCAGCCGGGCCAGCAGGCCGAGCCGGCCGCCGGGCCGCCGCCGGCCGGCACCCGCATCCCGGACTTCGTCAAGCTCGCCGAGGCCTACGGGTGCGCGGGCCTGCGCTGTGAGGGCCGGGACCAGGTGGACGCCGTGATCGAGGAGGCCATGGCCATCAACGACCGGCCGGTCGTCATCGACTTCATCGTCCACCGCGACGCCATGGTGTGGCCGATGGTGGCCGCAGGCACCAGCAATGACGACATCAAGGTGGCGCGGGACATGGCGCCGGACTGGGATGTGACCGAGTGATGAGCGCGCAACTGGCCCGGCTCCGGGAGCAGGAGACGGCCGCCACCAGGCACACGCTGTCGGTGCTGGTCGAGAACAAGCCAGGGGTGCTGGTCCGGGTGGCCGGCCTGTTCGCCCGCCGCGGCTTCAACATCGACTCGCTGGCGGTCGGGCCCACCGAGCACCACGAGATCTCCCGGATGACGATCGTCGTCGATTGCGCCGACCACCCGCTGGAGCAGGTCACCAAGCAGCTCAACAAGCTGATCAACGTTCTCAAGATCGTCGAGCTGGAGCCCGCCGCCGCGGTCCAGCGGGAGCTGCTGCTGGTCAAGGTCCGAGCCGACCTGGAGAGCAGGTCGCGGGTGCTGGAGATCGTGACGCTGTTCCGTGCCAAGGTGGTGGACGTGGCGCAGGACGCGGTCACGGTCGAGGCCACCGGCAACCGCGACAAGCTGGACGCGCTGATCAGGGTGCTGGAGCCGTTCGGGATCAAGGAACTGGTGCAGTCCGGCATGGTGGCCCTGGGACGCGGTGGCAAGTCCATCACCGACCGGGCGCTGCGGCCCGTTGACCGGGCGGCGGCAGGCGCCGCGCAGTAGCAGCAGGCCGGGCCCAGCCCTGACCCGGCGCGCAGACAACCGAAAGGCATCCGATGGCAGACATCTATTACGACGACGGCGCCAACCTCGGGGTCATCCAGGGGCGGCACGTGGCCGTGCTGGGGTACGGCAGCCAGGGTCACGCGCACGCGCTGTCGCTGCGGGATTCCGGCGTGGACGTGCGGGTCGGGCTGCCCGCGGGCTCGCGCAGCCGGGTCCGGGCCGAGAATGAGGGGCTGCGCGTGCTCACGCCGGCCGAGGCCTGCGAGGAAGCTGACCTGATCATGGTCCTGGTCCCGGACCACCTGCAGCGTGCGCTCTACGCCGAGGCGATCGTGCCCAGCCTGGTGGACGGCGACGCGCTGTTCTTCGCGCACGGGCTCAACATCCGGTACGGCCTGATCATCCCGCCGTCCGGGGTGGACGTGTGCATGGTCGCCCCGAAGGCTCCCGGCCACCTGGTCCGCCGGCAGTTCGCCGAGGGGCGCGGGGTACCGGTGCTGGTGGCGGTCGAGCAGGACGCCAGCGGCGGCGCCTGGCCGCTCACCCTCGCCTACGCCAAGGCGATCGGCGGTACCCGGGCCGGTGCGCTGGCCACGACGTTCGCCGAGGAGACCGAGACCGACCTGTTCGGCGAGCAGACGGTGCTGTGCGGCGGCGTCTCCGAGCTGATCAAGGCGGGCTTCGACACCCTGGTCGAGGCCGGCTACCAGCCGGAGGTGGCCTACTTCGAGTGCCTGCACGAGATGAAGCTGATCGTGGACCTGATGTATGAGGGCGGCCTGTCCAAGATGTACTGGTCGGTCTCGGACACCGCCGAGTACGGCGGCTACACCCGCGGGCCGCGCCTGATCGACGAGCGGAGCAGGGAGGAGATGCGCCGCATCCTGGGCGAGATCCGCGACGGCAGCTTCGCCCGGGAGCTGATCGAGGAGTTCGACAGCGGCCGTCCGAACTTCATCAAGCGGCGCGAGGCCCTGCACGCCGACCAGATCGAGCAGGTCGGGGCGAGGCTCCGGCCGCTCATGAGCTGGCTCGGTGAGCCGGAGGAGGATGAGTGAGCCGGGAGCGCACCCCGCTGCGGCCCCGGCCGGGGGCGCGCCGGGCGGACCCCGTTCGTGAAATCGTTCACAAGCCGGTTAGACTGGTGACCCACCGTTACCGACCCCCGGAGGGCCGATCACCGTGCCTGCACCTGTCGTTCTCGTCGCCGAGGAACTCTCGCCCGCCGCGATCGCGCAACTTGAATCCGGGTTCGAGCTGCGGCAGGTGGACGGCTCCGACCGGGCCGCCCTGCTGGACGCGATCACCGACGTGGACGCGGTGATCGTGCGCAGCGCCACCCGGATCGACGCCGAGGCGCTCGAGCACGCGACCAGGCTCAGGGTGGTGGCACGGGCCGGAGTAGGGCTGGACAACGTCGACGTAGCGGCCGCCACCAAGGCCGGCGTCATGGTCGTGAACGCGCCCAGCTCCAACATCGTGAGCGCGGCCGAGCACGCGGTGGCGCTGCTGCTGGCCGTCGCCAGGAACGTGCCGCAGGCGATGGCGTCGCTGACCGCGGGCGAGTGGAAGCGCTCAAAGTTCACCGGTACCGAGCTGGCCGGGAAGACCGCGGGCATCCTGGGCCTGGGCCGGATCGGGGCGCTGGTCGCCCACCGGCTGGCGGCGTTCGGGATGACCGTGATCGCCTACGACCCGTACGTGCCCGCCGCCCGGGCCGGGCAGGCCGGCGCGCGCCTGGTCAGCCTGGAGGAGCTGTTGGCCGAGGCGGACTTCATCTCGGTCCACCTGCCCCGGAACGCGGAGACCATCGGGCTGCTCGGGGACCGGGAGCTGCGGCTGGTCAAGCCCGGCGTGCGGATCGTGAACGCGGCCCGGGGCGGCATCGTGGACGAGGACGCGCTGGCGCTCGCGCTCAAGGAGGGCCGGGTGGCCGGGGCAGGGCTCGACGTGTACACCACCGAGCCGCCCGCCGAAAGCCCGCTGTTCGGGTTCGGCACCGTGGTGGTAACCCCGCACCTGGGCGCCAGCACCCATGAGGCACAGGAGAAGGCCGGCGTGCAGGTGGCCAGGTCGGTGCGGCTCGCGCTGGCCGGGGAGTTCGTACCGGACGCGGTCAACGTGCAGGGCGGCACGGTGGACGAGGACGTCAAGCCCGGGCTGCCGCTGGCCGAGAAGCTGGGCCGGATCTTCACCGCGCTGGCGGGCGGGCTCGCCGCCCGGCTCGAGGTCGAGGTGCGCGGCGAGATCGCCGTCAGCGACGTGCGGGTGCTGCAGCTGGCCGCGCTCAAGGGCGTGTTCGCGCGGGTGGTCGAGGACGCCGTGACCTACGTGAACGCGCCGCTGCTGGCGACCGAGCGCGGGCTGGAGGTCAGCCTCGTCACCGAGTCCGAGAGCCCGGACTGGCGCAACCTGGTCACGCTGCGCGGCACCATGCCGGACGGCCAGGTGGTCTCGGTGTCCGGCACTCTCACCGGCCAGCGGCAGGTGCCGAAGCTGGTCGCGATCAACGGATTCGACATGGAGATCGGGCTCGCCGAGCACATGGTGTTCCTGACCTATACCGACCGGCCCGGCATCGTGGGCGTGGTCGGCCAGATCCTGGGCAGCGAGGGCATCAACATCGCTGGCATGCAGGTATCCCGGGATGCCCGCGGCGGGCACGCGCTGATCGTGCTGACGGTGGACTCCGCCATCCCGCCGGTGGTGCTTGACGACATCATCTCGACGATCGGCGCGGTCGTGGGCCGCACGGTCGACATCGAGGACGACTGACGAGCAGGACGACTGACGAGCAAGGGGAGAAAGGCGTGTACGACATGTACCGGTGGGACCAGCCCGCTGGCTCCGCCGACAGCCCCGGCCGGGCCGGCCGGGACGGGGAACGGAACGGACAGGCCGCGCAGGCGGTGCAGGCGGCGCTGGACCGGCGGGACAACGGCGGTGACACCGCCGCGCCGCGCGAGCACCAGCCCGGCCAGTAGCATTCGGCCATGACTGCTAGCGCGATCAGGGTGGCCGTCATCGGGGGGGACGGCATCGGCCCCGAGGTGGTCGCCGAGGCGCTCAAGGCGCTGCGGGCCGCTGCCGTTCCCATCGACGAGACCGGGTACGACCTGGGCGCCGCCCGCTGGCACCGCACCGGCGAGACCCTGCCCGACCAGGTGCTCGAGGAGATCCGGGGGCACGACGCGATCCTGCTGGGCGCGGTGGGGGACCCGTCGGTGCCGAGCGGGGTGCTGGAGCGCGGGCTGCTGCTGCGGCTGCGGTTCGAGCTGGACCAGTACGTCAACCTGCGGCCGGTGCGGCTGTACCCGGGGGTCAGCTCGCCGCTCGCCGATGCCTCGCCGGAGTCGGTGAACATGCTGGTCGTGCGGGAGGGCACCGAGGGCCCGTACGCGGGAGCCGGCGGCGTGCTGCGGAAGGGGACCCCGGCCGAGATCGCCACCCAGGAAAGCATCAACACCGCGTTCGGCGTGGAACGGGTGGTGCGCTACGCGTTCGAGCGCGCCGCCGCCCGGCCTCGCCAGCGGCTGACGCTCGTGCACAAGACCAACGTCCTCGCCTACGCCGGGGACTTGTGGCAGCGCGCGACCGACGCCATCGCCAAGGAGTTCGCCGAGATCGCGGTCGACTACAACCACGTCGACGCGGCGTCCATGTTCTTCGTCAGCCAGCCGGAGCGGTACGACGTGATCGTGACCGACAACCTGTTCGGCGACATCCTGACCGACCTGGGCGCGGCGGTGGCCGGCGGGATCGGGCTGGCCGCGAGCGGGAACATCAACCCGGGCCGGAATGCGCCCAGCATGTTCGAGCCGGTCCACGGCAGCGCCCCCGACATCGCCGGCCGGCAGCAGGCAGACCCCACCGCGGCCATCCTCTCGGCTGCCATGCTGTGCGAGCACCTGGGCCTGGCCGCGGAGGCGGCCCGGATCGAGCAGGCGGTCGCCGACGACCTGGTGGAACGCCAGCGCACCCCGGCCGCCCGGTCCACCGCCGAGATAGGCGACGCCATCGCCGGGCGAGTAGCCGGCTAGGGCGTGCCTGGCGGGCTAAGCCGTCGCGCCGCAGCCCGAGAGGCTGGGTACACCCCGCAGCGGCGGGTCCGCGGGGGCCGCCCTTGGGGAGGGTTCCGGGGGGTCGCCCCCCCGGCCAGCACCACAGGCAAGATAGGAGACAGCGGCGCGGCCCAGCGGCCACGCCGCCCCGGGACCGGCAGCTGGCCGGCCCGGGTGGCCCGGCCCGGCCGGGCCGGGAGGAAGGACCTGCTCATGACCACGACCAGCCCGGCCAGCGAGATCGCCTTCGACGTCCGGGTCAGCGATCACCCGCGGCCTGCCGCCGAGCGCGCGGAAATCCTGGCCGCGCCCAAGTTCGGGTCGGTGTTCACCGACCACATGGTCACGCTGCGGTGGTCGGCCGACGAGGGCTGGCACGACGGCCGGCTGGAACCGTACGGGCCGTTCACCCTGGACCCCGGGACCTCGGTTTTCCACTACGCACAGGAGATCTTCGAGGGCCTCAAGGCCTACCGTCAGCACGGCGGGGCCATCGTCGCCTTCCGGCCGCAGGCCAACGCGGCCCGGTTCGGCAAGTCGGCCCGGCGGATGGCGATGCCGCAGCTGCCCGGGGACGCTTTCGTGCGGGCCATCGAGCTGCTGGTGAGCCAGGACCGCGAATGGGTGCCCGACGGCGAGGGCCACAGCCTCTACCTGCGCCCGTTCATGATCGCGACGCAGACCGGGCTCGGCATCAACCAGCCGTCGCAGCAGTATCTGTTCGCCCTCATCGCCTCGCCGGCGGCCGCGTACTTCTCGGGCGGGGCGCGGCCGGTGTCGGTCTGG
>DASQSC010000141.1:0-3295 GCA_035642555.1 Streptosporangiaceae bacterium
CCGGTGCAGACCGCGTCGAAGCCGAGCGCCACCGCCCGGTCGAGCACGGCCGCGAACTTGATCTTCTCGTTGCAGCGCAGGCACGGGTTCGGGGTGCGGCCGCGGGCGTACTCGGCGACGAAGTCGCTGACCACGTCCTGGTGGAACCGCTCGGCCAGATCCCACACGTAGAACGGGATGCCGATCACGTCCGCGGCCCGGCGGGCATCGCGGGCGTCCTCCAGCGTGCAGCACCCGCGCGCACCCGACCGGTACGACTGGGGGTTGGCGGACAGCGCGAGGTGGACGCCGGTCACCTCGTGCCCGGCGGTGGCCGCCCGGGCCGCGGCCACCGCGGAGTCGACCCCGCCGGACATCGCCGCCAGCACTCGCATGCGTCTCATAACCCTTCCAGCCTACGGATTCCCGGGCGCTCTCCGGGCGCGCCGGGACCGGCCACGGCGCCATCCCCGTTCGGAATGAGAATCGTCATCCCGGTCAGGCACGGCCGGCGCGCCGCGCGCGGTCCACCACCTCGGCGATCACCGCGCCGACGGCCTCCACGTCGGCCCGGGTGGAGGAGTGGCCCAGCGAGAAGCGCAGCGAGCCGCGCGCCCGCGGCTCGTCCGCGCCCATCGCCAGCAGCACGTGGCTGGGCTGGGCGACGCCGGCGGTGCAGGCCGAGCCGGTGGAGCAGGCGATCCCCTTCGCGTCGAGCAGCATCAGCAGCGCGTCGCCCTCGCAGCCGGGGAACGAGAAGTGGGCGTTGCCTGGCAGCCGGCCCGGGCCCGGCGGGGGGCCGTTGAGCACGGCGTCCGGCACCGCCGCCTGCACCCGCCCGATCAGGTCGTCGCGGAGCGCGGCAAGCCGGGCCGCCTCGTCGTCCCGCCGCTTGACCGCGAGCTGGAACGCGGTGGCGAACCCGCGGATCGCGGGCGCGTCCAGGGTGCCGGACCGGATGTCGCTCTCCTGGCCGCCGCCGTGCAGCACCGGGACCGGCTGGGTGCCGCGGGCGAGCAGCAGCGCTCCGGCCCCGGCCGGGCCGCCGAGCTTGTGGCCGGTGACGGTCAGCGCGTCCGCGCCGCTGCCGGCGAAGCCGACCGGGAGCTGTCCGGCCGCCTGCACCGCGTCGGTGTGGAACGGGATGCCGTTCTCATGGGCCACGGCGGCCAGGTCAGCGATCGGCTGCACGGTCCCGACCTCGTTGTTGGCCCACATGACGCTGATCAGCGCCACGCTGCCGGGGTCGGTACCGATCTGCTCGCGGAGCGCATCGGCGGTCAGCAGCCCGGTGCCGTCCACCGGCAGCCAGCCCGGCTCCGCGGCCTCGTGGCTGGCCAGCCATTCCACCGAGTCCAGCACCGCGTGGTGTTCCACCGCGGTCGCCAGCACCCGGCGCCGCCGCGGGTCCTCGGCCTGCCGGGCCCAGTACAGCCCCTTGACGGCGAGGTTGTCCGCCTCGGTCCCGCCGCTGGTGAAGATCACCTCGCTGGGCCGGGCCCGGCAGGCCTCCGCGATCTGCTCGCGGGCCTCCTCGATCACCCGGCGGGCCCGGCGGCCGGCGTTGTGCAGCGATGACGGGTTGCCGACCTGGGCGAGTTCCTCGCTGATCGCGGCGATCGCCTCCGGGACCACCGGCGTGGTCGCCGCGTGGTCCAGGTAGAACTGGCAGGCCGGCGGTTGCCGTAGCCGCTCGTGCACGCTGTCCGTTTCAGCCATGACGAAGCTCAGCCTACTGCCGGGACCCGGCAGCCCGGGAGCCCGGCGATCGGCGGTCGGCCCGGCGGAGGCCGACGCTGGTCAGCCGCCCTTGCGCTCGCCGATCTGCTCGACCAGCTGGGGGACCACGTTGAACAGGTCGCCGACCACCCCGAAGTCCGCCAGCTCGAAGATGGGGGCCTCGGGGTCCTTGTTGATCACCATGATGGTCTTGGACGTCTGCATGCCCGCCCGGTGCTGGATCGCGCCGGAGATCCCGACCGCCAGGTAGAGCTGCGGCGAGACGGTCTTCCCGGTCTGGCCCACCTGGAACTGGTGGGGGTACCAGCCAGCGTCGGTGGCGGCCCTCGAGGCCCCGACCGCCGCCCCGAGCGAGTCCGCGAGCCGCTCGATCAGCGCGAAGTTCTCCGCACCGCCCACGCCGCGGCCGCCGGACACCACGATCGACGCCTCGGTGAGCTCGGGCCGCTCGCCGCGCTCGGCGACCACCCGCTCGGTGATCGTGGCCGCCTTGGCCGCGTCGCTGAGCCCGGCCGTGACCGGCTCCAGCGCCGCCGCGGCCGGCTCGGGCGCGGGCTCGGGCGTGGCCGCGTTGGGGCGCACCGCCACGATCGGGGTGCCGGTCCGCACCCGCGACTGCACGATGATCGCCCCGCCGAAGATGGACTGCTCGGCGACCGGCCCGGACCCGTCCTCCCCCGGCTTCAGGTCGACGGCGTCGGTGAGCACGCCGGAGCCGATCTTGACCGCCAGCCGGCCGGCGATCTCCTTGCCCTCGCCGCTGGCCGGGATGAGGATCGCGGCCGGTGCCGCCTGCCCGGCCAGGGCGGCGAGCACCTCAGCGGTCGGCGCGACCACGTAATCGGTCAGCCCCTCGGCGTCCGCTACGTAGACCTTGGCGGCGCCGTAGCCGGCCAGCCGCTCCCGGGCGCCCTCGGCGCCGGGCCCGATCCAGGCCACGGCGGGCTCGCCCAGCCGCCGGGCCAGGGTCAGCAGCTCGAAGGTGACCTTCTTGACCGTCTCGCCGTCGTGGTCGGCGAGGACCAGGACCTCAGCCATGAACTCGGCTGCCCTCCTCGGTGTCGGCCCAGGGGGACGACCCCCTGGAACCCCCGCTCATATGAACTTCTGCGCCGCGAGGAACTCGGCGGCCTTCACGCCGCCGTCGCCCTCGTCCTTGACGGTGGTACCGGCCTGCCGCGGCGGGCGGCTGGCGAAGCTCACCACTTCGGTGGCGGCGGCCCCGAGCCCGACCTGGGCCGGGTCGATCCCGGCGTCGGCCAGGCTCAGCGTCTCGACCGGCTTCTTCTTGGCCGCCATGATCCCCTTGAACGAGGGGTACCGCGGCTCGTTGATCTTCTCCACCACGCTGACCACCGCGGGCAGGGCCGCGGTCACCGTGTCGTAGCCATAGTCGGCCTGCCGCCGGATGGTGATCGCCTGGCCGTCGATCTCAACCTGGCTCGCCAGCGACACCTGCGGCACGCCGAGGCGCTCGGCCAGCATCGCGGCCAGCACTCCCATCCGGGCGTCGGTGGACTCCGAGCCGAGTATGACCAGGTCGAAGCCGATCCGCTGCAGCACCGCGGCCAGGGCC
>DASQSC010000142.1:0-2505 GCA_035642555.1 Streptosporangiaceae bacterium
GGCGCGCAGCTGCCCGGCGGCGGGGATGGCGGCGCGCAGCTGCCCGTCGGTGGGGATGGCGGCCCGGAGCCGCTCCCTGGCCATGGGGAGCGCCTCCCGCACCCGCACGGCTGCCACTGGCAGCGCGGCCCGGGCCCAGCCGGCCACCGCGGCGCGGGCGGCGCGGGGCCGGACGGCGGTCGCGAGCGCCGCGCGCACCTGGCCGGACGATGGCAGCGGCCGGGCGGGCGGGGCGCCCGGGCGGGTGCACCGCACGGCGATCACCACCGCCAGCACCGGGGTGGCGGCCAGCAGCGCCCAGCACAGCGGAGCCAGCCCGGCCGGGCGACCGAGCAGCAGGAAGATCATGCTGGCCAGCACCCCCGGGGCCAGCGCCGGCAGCAGCCAGCGTTCCGCCCCGATCACCAGCAGCACGCAGGCGCCCAGCATGTACGCGGCCTCGCCAGCGCCGAACAGGAGCACCGGCACCCGCGGGCCGGCCAGGAACCCGGCCACCGTCATCGCGGCCCCGGCGATGGCAAGGCCCCCTACCAGCCCGGCCCGCAGCACGCCCCGCGCCCGGGCCTGGTCGCCGGCCCCGAGCCGCTGGTAGCCGAGGCTGGCGACGCCCTGGCTCAGCCCCCAGGCCACCAGCAGCGCCACGATCAGCGCGGTGATCGCGCCCGGGCCGATGAGCAGCGCGGCCGCGCCGGGATAACAGGCCGCTGGCAGCCCGTACAGGATCCCGTGCAGGAACGGGTGGCTGCGCGCTGACTGCCACGGATCCGCGGGCTGCTGCGGCGGCTCCGGCGGCTGCCGTTCGACCCGCTCGTACATCTGGCTGGCCAGATCGAACACGTCGGTGGCGCCGAACAGGCCCCGTGCGGTGCGGTCACCGATGCCCTCGAACTCCAGCGCGGCGGCAATCTCCAGCGGATCCACCGCCGCCCGGCAGACATCGTCGAACTCCTCGCACAACTCCGCCACCGTGGCCGGCCCGCTCCCGGTCCTGCTGCCACCGACGGTCGCCGTCCGCAGGCTGAAATCGCTGGCCGGCGGGGGTGCTCCCCAGTCGTGCACGCCTTCAGCGGCCATTACCGGGCACTCCCCAGCACCACGTCCTCGTCGCCAGAGCCGGACCCGTCCTCAGCCGCGCCGGCCTGGTGACGGCCCCCGGGCTCCGCCAGCACCAGCGCTTCCATCTCCAGCGTGTCGGCCAGTTCCGGCACGGTGGCGCTGGCCCGGTGGCGGCCCTTCGACCCCGGGCCGGGCGCGGGCCGCTTACGCGCGCCGAACACGTTGTAGATCTCTTCGAAGTTGCTGATCGCGCGGTCGACGGTGAAGAAGTCGAGCGCGCGCTGCCTGGCCGCAGCGCCCAGCCGCCGCCGGAGGGCGTGGTCGGCCAGCAGCGCCCGGCAGGCCTCGGCCAGGGCGCCCGGGCTGCGCGGGGCCACGATCAGCCCGGTGTCGCCGAGCGCTTCTGGTATCCCGCCCACATCCGTCGCCACGCACGCCCGGCCGCAGGTCATCGCCTCGATCAGGGTGTAGGGGAACCCTTCGGAGATGCTGCACAGCACCACCACGTGGCCGGCGGCGTAGGCGTCCTGGATCCGCGGCACCTGGCCTTCGAACGTGGCCTGCCCCGCGAGCCCGAGCGACGCCGCGAGTTCCCGGCAGTACGCCAGGTAGGCCTCGCGGCCCGCCGGCGGCGAGCCGAACAGGCGCAGCCGCGCGTCCGGGATCTCCTCCTGCACCAGCGAGAACGCGCGCAGCAGCGTCCCGACGTCCTTGACCGGGTCGACCCGGCCGACCCAGGCGATCGTCGGGACCTCGGGCTCGGTCGTGATCTCGGGGAAGTCGGCGGGGTTCACCCCGTTGTAGATCGTGCGGATCTGGGAGACGTTGGCACCGAGCCGCTCCTCCCACCGCTGGTTGTAGACGTTGCCAGGGGTGATGAGGTCCGCCTCGGCGTAGCCCACGGCGCACAGCCGGCGCATGAACCTGAGGAAGAGCTCTTTCACCGGCCACCGGTATCCCGTCCGGCGGCTGTGCAGGTACTGCTCGCGCATGAACAGGCCATGCTCGGTGAGGATCATGGGCGTGCCGTGGCGCCACTTCGCGGCCAGCGGCACCAGCGCCCCGATGCCGTTCGACACCGCGTGGATCACGTCCGCCCGGACCGGCGGGTATGACAGCGGACGCAGCGCGTGCTCGATGAGCTGCAAGGCTGTCACGGCGTCGTGCAGGGTCGGGGCGACAGCAGCGTACGAGTCAGGAGCCGGGATCAGCGGGATCGGCCACCGTTCCCGCCAGGCATCGGACAGCGCCCGTACCGCTTCCTCGCTTGCCAGCGCCCGCGGCAGGCTACGGGTCTGCGCGTACTCCGCCATCGCGCGCAGCAGCGCGGCGAACCGGTCCTGCGCCTGCGCGGGCGGGGCCAGCAGGATGTCGATCAGCTCCTGCACCATGGCGCCCGCCCGGGGCCGGGCCAGCCTGGCGCTGGCCGGCCCCGGCGGCGAGCTGCTC
>DASQSC010000143.1:0-9957 GCA_035642555.1 Streptosporangiaceae bacterium
CAGCGTCCGGGTGGACGCCGTCGTGTACTTCCGGGTGGTCGACCCGATCAAGGCCGTCGTCAACGTGCAGAACTACATGTTCGCGGTGTCCCAGCAGGCCCAGACGTCGCTGCGGTCCATCATCGGGCAGTCGGAGATGGATCAGTTGCTCGCCGAGCGGGACACGGTGAACCGGGAGCTGCGCCGGATCATCGACGAGCCGACCGAAGGA
This sequence comes from Streptosporangiaceae bacterium, assembly GCA_035642555.1. Classification (GTDB taxonomy): domain Bacteria; phylum Actinomycetota; class Actinomycetes; order Streptosporangiales; family Streptosporangiaceae; genus JAIRTY01. The sequence goes on from DASQSC010000143.1 coordinate 212, forward strand.
CCCTGGGGCATCCGGGTCGAGCGGGTCGAGATCAAGGACGTGAACTTGCCGGAGGGCATGAAGCGGTCCATGTCCCGGCAGGCGGAAGCCGAGCGGGAGCGGCGGGCCAGGATCATCACCGCGGACGGTGAGTACCAGGCGTCCAAGCGGCTGGCCGCGGCCGCGAACGTGATGGCCCGCGACCCGGCCGCGCTGCAGCTGCGGCTGCTGCAGACCGTGGTCGAGGTCGCCTCCGAGCGGAACAGCACGCTGGTCATGCCTGTCCCGGTGGAGCTGCTGCGGTTCTTCGACCGGGCCATGCAGCCTGGCACGGCGGGAGCCAGGGAAGAGGAAGAGGGGATCCCGCCGCCGCCGGAGGACACCGGCGATGCCGAGGTCGCAGCGGCCGAAGCGGCGATCAGCAAGGCGCCTATCCCTGGCGTGCCGCAGCCGCCCCCGGCTTCCGGGATCTCCCCGGCCAAGGTGCCGGAACTGGACGAGTCCGCCGCGCCGCTGCCGGACGAGTCCGCCCCGCGCGCGGACGGATCCGCCGCGGAGGGTGCCGAGCCGGCCCCGCAGCCCGCCGAAAAGAACGACTAGACCGAACGGTCGCCGTCCCCACGCCAGTCCTCACCCGCCGCACAGGCCCGTCCGTGTCGGTCTAGGGTGGCGCCATGCAGAAATGGGAGTACGCGACCGTACCGCTGCTCGTCCACGCCACCAAGCAGATCCTCGACAACTGGGGTGACGACGGCTGGGAACTGGTGGCCCTGGTGCCGGGCCCGAACGCGGAGCAGCTTGTCGCCTACCTGAAGAGGCCGAAGGAATGAGCATGACGCCCGAGGAGAAGCTGGCCGAGCTGGGGCTGGCGCTGCCGCCGGTGCCCGCACCGGCGGCGGCCTACGTGCCCGCGCTCCGGACCGGCAACTACGTGTACACCGCGGGGCAGGTGCCGTTCGTGGCCGGGAAGCTGCCGCTGACCGGCAAGGTGGGCGCGGAGGTGAGCCTGGAGGACGCGGCCGGGCTGGCGCGGACCTGCGCGCTGAACGCGCTGGCCGCGGTGGCGTCGGTGACCGGCGGCCTGGCGGCGGTCGTCCGGATCGTCAAGGTCACCGGGTTCGTCGCCAGCGACCCCGGCTTCACCGGGCAGGCCCAGGTGATCAACGGCGCCAGCGAGCTGCTGCAAGACGTGTTCGGGGAGGCCGGCAAGCACGCCCGCAGCGCCGTCGGCATGGCCGTGCTGCCGCTCGACTCGCCGGTCGAGGTCGAGCTGATCGCCGAGGTCAGTGGCTGAGACCCCGGCGCCGGGTGCCGCGATCCGGCTCCCGGACAGTTTCGGGGCGCGGGCGGATGACGTGCTGTCAGGGCGGCTCCAGCCCGCTGTGCCGCGGGACGCCGCCACGGTGATGCTGCTGCGGTCTCCGGCTGGTGCCGCTGCCGGGCCCGGCGGGTCTGCGGGCGGTGACTCCGGTCTTGAGGTGTACCTGCTGCGGCGGCAGCCGACGATGGCGTTCGCCCCGGGCGCGGTGGTGTTCCCCGGCGGCTCGGTCGACCCCCGCGACGCCGACAGCGAGCTGAGCTGGGCGGGGCCGGACCCGGCCGAGTGGGGCCGCCTGCTCGGCGCGCCGCCTCAGCTGGCGCGGGCGCTGGTGTGCGCGGCGGTGCGGGAGACGTTCGAGGAGTCGGGCGTGCTGCTGGCCGGGCCGGACACCGGTTCGATCGTGGCCGACACCCGGGACGGGGAGTGGGAGGCTGACCGGCAGGCGCTGCTGGACCGGTCGCTGTCGCTGGCGGGCCTGCTCGCGCGGCGGCAGCTGGTGCTGCGGTCGGATCTGCTGCGGCCCTGGGCACGGTGGATCACCCCGGTGACCGAGGAACGCCGCTACGACACCAGGTTCTTCGCGGCCGCGCTGCCCCACGGGCAGCTGACCAGGGACGTCGGCGGCGAGGCTGACCGGGTGGCGTGGGTGGCGCCCGAGAGTGCGCTCGCCGCCGCCCGCCGCCGGGAGATCTTCCTGCTGCCGCCGACCGCGGTATCCCTGGGCGAGCTGGCCGCCTGCCAGGGGCTGGCCGGCGCGCTGGCAGCCCGGCGGCGGATCGCCCCGCTGATGCCGGAGGTGACCGTGGCCAACGGCGCGGTCTGGCTCACGGTCCCCGCCGACGTGGAGTACCCGCTTTGACGGCCCAGTCCGACGGCATCGACGGGTCGGGCACCGGGCGGGCCCGGTGTTTGCTCGCGCCCAACCCGTCCCCGATGACCCTGGACGGCACCAACACCTGGCTCATCGCCGAGCCGGGGTCCGCCGCGGCGGCCGTGGTGGACCCCGGGCCCGACGATGAAGGCCACCTGCGCCGGGTGGCCGATGCCGCCGGGGCGGCCGGGCAGCGGGTGGCGCGGATCCTGCTCACCCACGGGCACTCCGACCACGCCGCGGGCGCGGCCCGGCTGGCGGAACTGACCGGGGCGCCGGTGCTGGCCGCCGACCCGGGGCTGCGGCTGGGGGACGAGGGCCTGGCCCCCGGGGACGTGCTGACCGTGGCCGGCTGCGAGATCCGGGTGATCGCCACCCCGGGCCACACGGCGGACTCGGTGTCGCTGCTGGTGCCGGCCGACGGTGCCCTGCTCACCGGCGACACCGTGCTCGGCCGGGGCACCACGGTGATCGCCCGGGACGGCAACCTGGGGCAGTACCTGGAAACCCTCGGCCGGCTGCGGGCGCTGGCCGACTCCGCGCAGCTCGCCGTGCTGCTGCCGGGGCACGGGCCGCTGCTGCCGGACCCGGCCGGCACGCTGGACTTCTACCTGGCCCACCGCCGCGAGCGGCTGGCCGAGGTGGAGGCCGCGCTGGCGGCGGGCGACCGCACCCCGGCCGAGATCGTCGCCCGCGTCTACGCCGACGTGGACCGCTCGCTGTGGCGGTTCGCGGAGTGGTCGGTCCGGGCCCAGCTCGACTACCTGCGCGACCGGGGCGGCCTCCCGCCCGGTGCCGGGTAACAGGCATGCCCCGCGCCGGCTAGCGGGCGCGCTTGGCCAGTCGCTCGGGGTCGTGGATCAGCACGGACTTGGCTGACAGCTGCAGCCAGCCGCGGGCGGCGAAATCCGCCAGTGCCTTGTTCACGGTCTCCCGCGAAGCCCCCACCAGCTGGGCCAGTTCCTCCTGGGTGAGGTCGTGGTGAACGTGCAGGCCGTCGTCGCGCTGCTCGCCGAACCGGTCGGCCAGGTTGAGCAGGGCCTTGGCGACCCGTCCCGGCACGTCGGTGAACACCAGGTCCGCTGCCACGTCGTTGGCGCGCCGCAATCGCTGCGCCAGCGCCCGCAGCAGGTGCAGGGCCACGTCGGGGCGGCCGGTGAGCCAGGTCCGCAGCCACTCGTGCGGCAGCGCGGCCAGCCGGGAGTCGGTGATCGCGACCGCGCTGGCGGTCCGCGGGCGCGGGTCGAACAGCGACAGTTCCCCGAACATCTCGCCGGGTCCGAGCACGGCGAGCAGGTTCTCCCTGCCGTCCGGCGCCGCGCGGGTCAGCTTGATCTTGCCGTCGAGTATGACGTAGAGCCGGTCCCCCTCGTCCCCCTCGCCGAACAGCCGGTCCCCCCGGGCGAGCCGGAGGTCGATTGCCCCGGCCCGCAGTGCTCGCGCGCCCTCGTCGTCAAGCGCCTCGAACAGCGGCGCCTGGTTGAGCACGTTCTCCGCGGGATTCACGGATTCCTCCTCCGGCTCTCCGTCTCGCCAGGGACGCGCACCTCCCGGGCCGCCTGCGAGCAGGGGCTGACGGCTGCGGTCCCCGACCGTGATCAGCATCCCCAGGTTACGCTCTGGTCACGTATGTCCGGTACCTGAAGATCAGCGTTGCGGCAGGTCAGTCCGCTGCCGCCACGGCGGCCCGGTAGCGGCTGGCGTCGATCTCGGCCTCCGCGTCCGCCCGGCCTGCCCAGCGCGCCCCCTCCACCTGCTTGCCGGGCTCCAGCGCCTTGTACACCTCGAAGAAGTGCTGGATCTCCAGCCGGTCGAACTCCGGCACGTCCTCGATGTCCTGCAGGTGCCCCACCCGGGGGTCGCTCGCCGGGACGCACAGCACCTTGTCGTCAGCCCCCATCTCATCCCGCATCCGGAACATCCCGATCGCCCGGCAGCCGATGACGCAGCCGGGGAACGTCGGCTCCTCCACCAGCACCAGCGCGTCCAGCGGGTCGCCGTCGTCGGCGAGGGTGCCCTCGATGAACCCGTAGTCGGCCGGGTACCGGGTGGACGTGAACAGCATCCGGTCCAGCCGGATCCGGCCGGTCTCGTGGTCCATCTCGTACTTGTTGCGCTGGCCCCTGGGGATCTCTACCACCACGTCGAAGTCCACCTGTCGCTCCCTGTGCCGGAAAATGATTGACTTCCCCTGCGACGGGTTCGGAGGAAGTCCCCCTCGCCGGGGGCTGAATTGCTGGATGCGTGGCACGGCATCCGCTCTAAGCATCTCGTGAGGGGACTCATGGTGGCGAACCGGCTCCGGGTCACCATCATTGCCGCCCTGGCGCTGCTCAACGTGGTCACGCTCGGGGCCGGGGCGGCGGTCGCGAACCTGCTTCCGGCCCGGCTCGCGCTGTGGCAGGTGGCGCGGGTGGCCCAGGCGCCGCTGGCCCGGCAGCAGCCGGCGCTCGCCCCGGCTGCGCCCCATGCCGCCCCGCCCGACGGCCGCGGCCTGGCCGCGGCGCTGGGGAAGCTGGCGGGCGCGCCGGCGCTAGGCAAGCACGTCGGGATCGCCGTCACCGACATCGGCTCCGGGTCCGTGCTCTACTCGCGCGGCGGCGGCTCGCCCGCCGTGCCCGCCTCCAGCCAGAAGCTGGTCACCGCCGCCGCTGCGCTGGCCGCGCTCGGCCCCTCCGCCCGGTTCACCACCCGGGTTGTCCGCGGGCAGGGCGATTCGCTCATCCTGGCCGGGGGCGGGGACCCGACCCTGGCGGCGGGCCATCCGCCGGCCTCCGACTACCCCCGGCCGGCCACGCTCGCCTCGCTCGCGACGGCCACCGCGCGCTGGCTGCGGTCACGCCACCAGACCACGGTCCGGCTGGGCTACGACGGATCGCGGTTCACCGGCCCGGCCATGGCGCCCGGCTGGACCGGCAGCTACATCACCACCGGGAACGTCACCCCGATCTCCGCGCTGGAAGTGGACCAGGGCCGGCTGACGGGCTCCGGCAAGCCGCAGGACGCCGACATCCCCGGCAACTTCCGCGCCCGGTCCACGACTCCGGCTGCGGACGCCGCCCGTTCGTTCTCAGCGTTGCTGACGGCCGATGGGATCACGGTCACCGGGCCGCCCGCGCCGGCGCGCCCGCCCGCCGGGGCGGCCAGGGTGGCGGCCGTCCGGTCACCGGAACTGGCGGCGATCGTGGCCTGGATGCTGCGCGAGAGCAACAACGTGATCGCGGAGGACCTGGCCCGCCAGGTGGCACTGCGGCGGCACTACCCGGCCTCGTTCAGCGGCGGGGCGGCCGCGGTCACCGCGCAGCTGCGGCGGCTCGGCGTCACCTCCGGCCTGCACCTGGTGGACGGGAGCGGCCTGTCGCCGCGCAATCGCATCGCACCGGACGCGCTGGCCCGGGTGATCACGATGGCGGCCCAGCCCGCCCGGCCCGGCCGGTCGGGGCTGCGGCCGATCATCGCCGGGCTGCCGGTGGCCGGCTTCTCCGGCACGCTCGCGCCGGGCCAGAGCCTGTTCGGCGGCTTCGGGCCCGCCGCGCTGGGCATGGTGCGGGCCAAGACCGGCAACCTGACCACGGTGGCCAGCCTGACCGGGGTCGCGGTGGCCCGCAGCGGCGAGCTGCTCGGCTTCGCGTTCATGGCCGACAAGATCCCCTCCGGCGGTCTCGGCAGCGCCACCACCGCGCTGGACCGGCTGGCGACGGCCCTGGCCGGCTGCGGCTGCAGCTGACCGGTACGGTCACCACGTACGGTGGAGGGGTGAGCAGCAGCGGGCAGATGATCGACTGGGACGTTGCCGTGTCCACCGGGGTCCGGTGGGTGCGGCCGGGACCCCAGGTCAGCCTGGCGGAGGCCAGGGGCGTGGTGGCGGAACTGCGGGAGCTGGCGGGCACGGTCGCCGGCCCGGTCAGGGACGTCACCGGGATGGCCGGCGCCGAGGACATCGGCCGGGTCGCGGTGGTGGACCGGCCCGGCTGGATCCGGGCGAACATCGACGGGTTCCGGGTGGTGCTGGACCCGCTCGCGGAGCACCTGCGCGAGCGCGGCCGGGCGCCCGACCCCGGGTCGGTGGTCGCCTCGGTCGGGTCCCGGGTCACCGGCATGCAGGCCGGCCTGATCCTGGCCTACCTGGCCGGCCGGGTGCTGGGTCAATACGAGCTGTTCCTGCCGCCCGACCCGGCGGCGCCGGACGGGGCCGCGCCCGCCGGGCGGCTCACCCTGGTCGCTCCCAACATCGTGATGGTGGAGCGGGAGCTCGGGGTCAACCCGCACGACTTCCGGCGCTGGGTGTGCCTGCACGAGGAGACCCACCGGGCGCAGTTCACCTCGGTCGGCTGGCTGCGTGGCTACGTCCAGGACCAGATGACCGAGTTCCTGCTCGCGTCCGACCTGGATCCGGCCACGATCCTGGAGCGGCTGCGGTCGGCCGCCGAGGCCGTGGCCGAGGCGGTGCGCGGCGCGGACGGCGAGGCCGACAGCCTCATCGAGGCGATCCAGACGCCGCGCCAGCGGGAGATCCTCGACCGGCTGACGTGCGTCATGACCCTGGTGGAGGGGCACGGCGACTATGTCATGGACGCGGTGGGGCCGAGCGTGGTGCCGTCCGTGGCCGAGATCAGGGCCAAGTTCAACGCCCGCCGCACCGCCTCCGGGCGGATGGAGCAGGCGATCCGGCGCATCCTGGGCATCGACCTGAAGATGAAGCAGTACGCGCAGGGGTCGCGGTTCGTCCGGACCGTGGTGGACGAGGCCGGGATGGCCGCGTTCAACCGGATCTGGACCTCCCCGCAGACCCTGCCCACCAAGGAGGAGCTGGCCGAGCCCGGCCGCTGGCTGCAGCGGGTGGCCGGCAGCGGCGCCCTGCCCGCCGGCGGCTGAGGCGCAACGCCCCCTGCGTGGTGGTGACCTGATGTTTGCGGGCAGGCGGTAGCCATGGGACCGCACCCGGCGGTGGCAGAGGTCCGGCTGGCGGTCCGCCGCGGCCTCGCGGACCTCCCGCCGGGCTCGCTGGTGCTGGCGGCCTGCTCGGGCGGGGCCGACTCGCTCTGCCTGGCGGCGGCACTGGCCTGGGAGGCGCCGCGGAGCGGCCTGCGGGCCGGCGCGGTCACCGTGGACCACGGCCTCCAGCCCGGCTCGGCGGAGGTGGCCCGGCGGGCGGCTGCCGCGCTGCGCGGGCTCGGGCTCGACCCGGTGGCACAGGTCCGGGCGGTGGTGCCCGGTCCGGCCGGCCAGGGCGGGCCCGAGGCAGCGGCCAGGGACGCCCGGTATGCCGCGCTCGACCAGGCGGCCGATCAGGCGGGCGCCGCCGCCGTGCTGCTCGGCCACACCCGCGACGACCAGGCGGAGACGGTGCTGCTCGGGCTGGCCCGTGGTTCTGGCCCGCGGTCGCTGGCCGGGATGCCGCCGCGCCGCGGCGTCTTCCGCCGTCCGCTGCTGGGGCTGCGCAGGCCGGTCATGGCCGAGGCCTGCGCGGCACTCGGCCTCGAGCCCTGGCAGGATCCCCAGAACGCCGACGCCGCCTACGCCCGGGCCAGGGTCAGGCACCAGGCGCTGCCGGCGCTGGCGGCGGCGCTCGGCCCGGGAGTGGCCGAAGCGCTGGCGAGGACCGCCGCCCAGCTCCGGGCCGATGCCGAGGTGCTGGACGAACTGGCCCGGGCCGAGGCCGGGCGGCTGCGCGAGCCGGGCCCGGCCGCGACTGAGTCGTCCGGTCCGGGCTCGTCTGGTCCGGGCTCGTCTGGTCCGGGCTCGTCCTGGCCGGTGCCGCCGCTGGCGGCGCTGCCGCCGGCGATCCGGTCCCGGGTGCTGCGGCTGGGCGCGATCGAGGCCGGGTGCCCGGCCGGGCGGCTGACCGCTGGCCACGTCGGCGCCCTGGACCGGCTCGTGACCGGCTGGCACGGGCAGCGGTGGGCTGACCTGCCCGGGGGGATCCGCGCCCGGCGCAGGTATGACAAGCTGCTCTTCATCCCCCCAGCGGGGGGGTCTGGGGCTGGGGTCCGGGGGTATCCCCCGGGGAGGCGCTGTGTCCCCCCGGGCGGTGCCGCCGAGGCCGCCCGGCCCCGGCTCGTTCTCCCGGAGGACGCGAGTGGACGCGAGTGACCTGGGCGCCGACCTCAAAGAGACGCTGATCTCGGCCGAGCAGCTGCAGGCCCGGGTGGCTGAGCTGGCGGCAGAGATCGACGCCGATTACGCCGGCCGCGAACTGCTGCTGGTCGGCGTGCTCAAGGGCGCGGTCATGGTCATGGCTGACCTGGCCCGCGCCATGCACCTGCGGGTCCACATGGACTGGATGGCGATCTCCTCGTACGGTTCTGGCACCCGCTCGTCCGGGGTGGTCCGGATCCTCAAGGACCTGGACACCGACATCTCCGGCCGTCATGTGCTGGTGGTTGAGGACATCGTGGACTCCGGACTCACCCTGTCCTGGCTGATGGGGAACCTGCGGTCACGAGAGCCGGCCTCGCTGCAGGTGTGCGCGATGCTGCGCAAGCCGGGGGCGACCCGGATGGAGGTGGAGGTCGCCTACACCGGCTTCGACATCGGTGACGAGTTCGTGGTGGGGTATGGGCTCGACTACGCCGAGCGCTACCGGAACCTCCCGTTCGTCGGGACCCTCGCCCCGCACGTGTACGAGGCGAGACCGGCAGGCACCGGGGAGGGGAACACGATCAGCGACGGGGAGCGTTGATAGCCAATGAGGCGGCTGACCGGCGGTCGCTCGTGCGCCCGGGCAAGGGCACACGGGGTGTACCGTCGATTAACTCCGGATTAGGGCCGGGAGCGACGCAGCAGGGCCGGGAATGACAAGGAAGCCAGAGATGGTCACTGGGACGCCAAGCAGGTCCGCCGGGGGGCGGGTCACGACGCTGGTCAGGAGGAACTCGCCTGCGGGCGGGGTCGCTGCGCGATGGATCTGAAGCGTTATTTCCGCGGGCCGCTGGTAGCGGCACTGGTCATGGTGCTGCTCTTCTTCATCGTGTTCACGATTGAGAACCGCGGCAACAGCTACACCCAGAAGGACACGTCCTTCGTTGTCTCCCAGATCGAGCAGCACAAAGTCAAGTCGGCGCTGCTGACCGACAAGAACCAGACGATCCAGATCACCACCCTGAACGGGCAGCGGTACCAGGCGAACTGGGTCGGGAACCAGGGCCAGCAGCTCGCGACCCTGATGCAGAAGAGCCCTCCGAAGCAGGGTTACAACGTCAACGTGCCGAGCGGCAGCTCGATCCTGAGCATCATCTTCAGCTACCTGCCGTTCGTGCTGATCATCCTGATCTTTTTCTTCCTGCTCAACCAGATGCAGGGCGGCGGCTCGCGGGTGATGAACTTCGGCAAGTCCAAGGCCAAGCTCATCACCAAGGACACGCCGAAGACCACGTTCTCCGACGTGGCAGGCGCGGACGAGGCGATCGAGGAGCTGCAGGAGATCAAGGAGTTCCTGCAGAACCCCAGCAAGTTCCAGGCCATCGGCGCCAAGATCCCCAAGGGCGTGCTGCTGTACGGCCCGCCAGGGACCGGTAAGACGCTGCTGGCCCGGGCCGTGGCCGGCGAGGCCGGCGTGCCGTTCTACTCCATCTC
>DASQSC010000144.1:0-2514 GCA_035642555.1 Streptosporangiaceae bacterium
GATGGCAGCCTTGAACCGGCCGGTGTCCCGGTAGATCTCGGTGAGGCTGAAGCGGGTGGCGATGGTGCCGGGGTGGTTCGGGCCCAGCACCTGCTCCCGCCTCGTCAGCACGTGCTGCAGGGCGTCGGCCGCCTCGTCGAGCCGCCCGGCGCTGAGGTAGGCGCTGGCGAGGCTGGTCTGTGCCGTCAGGGTGTCGGGGTGATCGGGCCCGAGGTTGCGCTCGCAGCCCCTGACCACCGCCTCCGCCACCGCGACGGCGTCCGCGGCACGCCCGGCGGCGAGGTACGCGCGGATGAGGCCCTCCCGCGCTCTCCGGCTGGCCGGGTTGCCGGTGCTGCTCGCCTGCCTCGGGTCGCGCACCGCCTCCTCGTAGACGGCGATCGCCGTCTCATGGTCCCCGGCCGCCTCGCAGGCGGCGCCGAGCAGGCCGCGGAACCCCTGTGTCTGGGGATGCTGGTCGCCGAGCGCCCGCCGGCTGAACCCGAGCATTGCCCCCCAGTACGCGACGGCCGGGGCGGTCAGGCCCTCGTCGTCCAGGCTCTGCCCGGCAGCCAGCAGAGCCGGATGGCATTGCGGTTCCCACAGGTAGCTGCCCGCGATCTCGTGCAGCGTGCCGGCGCAGTCGCGCAGCGCCTGGGCGGCCGGGGACCCCGCCTCCGCGCCCGGCCAGGCCTGCGCCAGGGCGTCCGCGGCCGCCTGCGCTGCCTGCCTGCCCTCGTCCCCGGAGAGGTACTGCCGCGTCAGCGCCTGCACCACCTCGTGCACCACGACGGTGCGCACGGGGTCCCGGTCGGCGACGGTGACCAGGCCCGCCCGGTCCAGGTTGTGCAGCGTCGCGCGGACCCCGGCGGCCTCGGCCGGGGCTCGGGTCCCGCCGAGGAATGCCCGGGCGGCAGGGGTGGTGAGGACCGCGCCCGGGATGCCGTGCGGGGAGAGCACCGAGATCAGGGCCAGCGCCTGCCACGCGACCCCGCCCGGCGAGAGCCGGTCGGCCAGCTCGCAGGACAGGGACCAGGCGGCCGCCGCCGTCGGGGCGAAGTCGCCGGGGAACGCGGTCGCGAACGACTGCCTGCGCTCGGTGAACCGGGCCCGGTAGTCACGGCAGTCGAGCCCGGAAGCGGCGATGAAGGCACCGGCGTGGTGCAGCGGGACGGGAAAGAACCGCAGTTCGGTGGCGAGCTCAACCGCGCCGGCCCGCTGGTCCGGGTCGTTTTGCAGGCGCGTGGTCAGGTACGCCAGCGCCTCGCGGTGGCTGAAGGCCCCGATCCGCGCCAGCCGCGGGCCCGGCGCCGCCGCGGCCGCCTCCGGCTGCCCGGTGGTGACCAGCACCCGGCCAGCGGGCCCGGCCGGCCACAGGCCCGCGGCCACCGCCGGATCGGCCAGGTCGTCGAGCACGACCAGCCAGGGCACGTCGGCGCTCGCAAGCCAGTCCAGGAAGCGGCCGGCCGCCTGCTCCGGGTCCCCGCCCCGGTCCGGTGCCGGGTTCAGCTCCCGGATGGCCGCCGCATAGCCGTTGAGCACGGCGTCCCGGCCGCTGGCGGTGATCCAGAGCACCAGCTGAGCGGCCTGCTCCTGGTGGTACGCCCGGGCCAGGGCGGCGGCCAGGGTGGTCTTGCCGGTCCCGCGGAGGTTCCCGGAGCCCGGCGCCGGTTCTTCCGCGTCGGCCAGCACCGTGGTCCCGCCCACCGGCAGGCTGCCCGGGGTGAGGCCGGTCTCCCGGCGCGGCACGTAAGGGTCAGCCACCGGGGGAATCTGACCTGCCAGCACCGGCCACCCGGGCACCTGCGATCGCACCAGCTCGCCTTCTCAGGCCGGTGAGCCCGGCCTGGCACCTGATACGGGCTGCGGAGGAATATCGGCGACCGATATTACTTGTTTCCTCCCCTTTAGGGCAGGCCGGCCAGGAGAGTCCGTAAATTGCCTGCCCGGGATCGATCCGGCTGGCAGGGGCCGCCAGCCGCGCCCGCGGTCCTAGTGCCGGGCGGCGCTGCGCTGCTCGGGGCTTTGCTCCGGGCGCTGCCGGGCCGTTGCCGGCCGGCCGTCGGCCGCGCCCAGCAGCCGCCTGACGGCCGGCAGGTCCAGGATCAGCGCGAGGGCCAGGACCGTTCCTATCCCGGCGGCAGCCCCGGCCACGGTGTCGGTGAAGTAGTGCCACCGCAGGCCGGTGACGGCGACAGCGACCAGGCAGGCCAGCACGGCTGCCGCGGCCGGTATCAGCACCCGCAGCGCTCGTCGCGCCCGCAGCGCTCTCGGCGCCCGCGGCCTGGCCGGCAGCGGGATGAGCAACAGCACCGTGAGCACCGTGGCGAGCGCGAACACGGCCGTCGTGTGCCCGCTCGGATAGACCAGGTCGCCCCGGTAGGTCCGGTGGATCAGCGGCTTGAGCAGGCCCTCGACGAGCCCGACGGCGGCCGGGACGGCCGCCACGGCCAGCACGGCGCCGGTCAGCCGGCCGGCGAGCAGGCAGCCCGCCACGATGGCCGCGGTCACCAGGCCCGCCGGGATCAGCGTGCC
>DASQSC010000145.1:0-5044 GCA_035642555.1 Streptosporangiaceae bacterium
GCGCGACGTGGTGCCGGGCTCCGGGGCGGTGGGCGTGCTGGCGGCCCCGGCCCCGCCCGAGATCAGCTACCAGGGCGATCCGGCCGCCAGCGCCCGCACGTTCCGGGTGATCGACGGGCGGCGCTGGTCCGCCCCCGGCGATATGGCCTCGCTGGCAGCCGACGGCAGCCTCGTATTCCAGGGGCGGGGCAGCCGGGTGATCAACACCGGCGGCGAGAAGGTGTTCGCGGAAGAGGTCGAGAACGTGGTGCTCACCCACCCGGCGGTGCGGGACGCGATCGTGGTCGGCGTCCCCGACCAGCGCTGGGGCTCGCGGATCGCCGTGGTCGCCGCGCTCGCGCCGGGCGCCAGCCTGGACCTGCGGCAGCTGCGCGAACACGTCGGCCGCCAGCTCGCCGGCTACAAGCGGCCGCGCGACCTGGTCATCCAGCCGGAGCTGCGCCGCACCCCGGCGGGCAAGGCCGACCTCGGCTGGGCCAGCCAGGTTGCCCGGCGCCCGCCGGATCGCCCGGGGCCCGCCGGCTAGCGGCTGATCCGGCGCCACTCCGCGGTGGCAGCCGCCGACCAGCGGGCATGCAGGTCCGCGAAGAGCCTGGCGGCGGCCTCGCCGTCCCAGGGGGCTGGCAGCAGGGCCGGCGGCAGGACCGGGTCGATCCACGGGAACCGGCGCCAGGCGTGAACCAGCTCGATCACCCGCGCCAGCGGATCGGGGCCGGGCTCGCCGGAGAACCCGGCCAGGAACGCCCGGTACCGCTGCTCCAGCGCGGCCAGGTCCCAGGCCTGCCGTACCAGGGCGGCAAGCTCGCCGCCGCCGCGGTGCTCGGCCACGAAGACGTGCGCGTCGGCGCGCAGGCCGGCCCCGGCCAGGATGGCCTCCGCCTCGCTGGCCCGGCCTGCGTGCGCGCTGATCCACACGCCCGGGGCCGGGCTCCCGAACCCCGCCCAGGTGAGCTGGGTGCGGAGCTGGTGGCGGGCGGGCCGGCCGGCCTCCGGCGGCCGGGCCAGCACCAGTAGCCACCGGCCGTCCCAGTCGCCGGCCAGCGCGGTGAACCCGTAGATCCGCTCCGTCCCCTCGGTGAGCAGCCGCTCGGCGTCGGGAGTCAGCCGCCACATGGTGCGCCGCCCCGCCCGCTCCGGCTTCAGCCAGCCGTCCGCCGCCGTCCGCATCAGCGCCTGCCTGATCGCCTTCTCCTCCACCCCCAGCCGGGCGAACACGTCGATGAACGCTGACGTCCAGGCGGCCCCGCCGGCCGGCAGCACGAACTCGCCCAGCACCGTGAACAGCAGCCCGCGCGCGCTCTCCGCGCCCGCCGCGTGCCGCCGCGACATGGCGGGGCGCTCGCTCGGCGGCCGCGCCCGCTCAGGCTGCCCGGTCATGCCGATATGCTACTCCAACTTGACGAAACAGAATGAATCTGTAGAACATAGAGGCGTGACGGGCAGCGCAGCCGCGACCGGGGACCGGGTCAGTTTCCAGGTCCACCCGTCCGGTTACCGGCACTGGCGGATCGCCCTCGACGGGCCGGTCGCCACGCTGGTGATGGACGTGGCCGAGGACGCGGGCCTGGCGCCCGGCTACGAGCTCAAGCTCAACTCCTACGACCTGGGCGTGGACATCGAGCTGCACGACGCCGTGCAGCGGCTGCGGTTCGAGCATCCCGAGGTCCGGGCCGTGGTCGTGACCAGCGGCAAGGACAAGGTCTTCGGCGCGGGCGCGAACATCCGGATGCTGGCCGCCGCCTCCCACCCGTGGAAGGTGAACTTCTGCAAGTTCACCAACGAGACCCGCAACGCCATGGAGGACGCCGCCGAGCACTCGGGCCAGGCTTACCTGGCCGCGCTGAACGGCAGCGCCTCCGGCGGCGGCTACGAGCTGGCCCTGGCCTGCGGCCACATCATGCTCATCGACGACCGGTCCGCCACCGTGTCGCTGCCGGAGCTGCCGCTGCTGGGCGTGCTCCCCGGGACCGGCGGGCTGACCAGGGTCACCGACAAGCGGCATGTCCGGCGCGACCTGGCCGACTACTTCGCCACCAAGTCCGAGGGCATCGGCGGCCGGAAGGCCGCCGCCTGGCGGCTGGTTGACGAGGTGGTCCCGCGGGCGGCGTGGGCCGAGACCGTGCAGCAGCGCGCCCGCGAGCTGGCCGGGCGCGACGCGCCCGGCAACCCGCCCGCGGTAGCAGGGACCGGGATCGAGCTGACGCCGCTGGCCAAGACCCGAGGCGACGATCAGATCGGCTACCAGTACGTGACGGCGGCGCTCGACCGGGCCCGCGGCGTGGCCGAGATCACCGTCGCCGGCCCGGACGCCGGCCCCCCGGCTGGCATCGCCGGGGTGCACGAGCAGGGCGCGCGGTTCTGGACCCTGGCGGTGACCCGGGAGCTGGACGACCTGATCCTGGACCTGCGGACGAACGAGCCGGAGCTGGGCACCTGGCTGCTGCGCACCAGCGGCGACCCCCGCCGGGTGCTGGCCCACGACGAGCTCCTGGCCCGCCACGCCGGCCAGGACTGGCTGGCCGGCGAGATCGTGCACTACCTGAAGCGGACGCTGAAGCGGCTGGACGTGACCAGCCGCAGCCTGATCGCGTTGATCGAGCCGGGCAGCTGCTTCGCTGGCAGCCTGCTGGAGCTTGCCCTGGCCGCCGACCGCAGCTACCAGCTCGCCGGGGTGTTCGAGGACGTCGACCCGGACGCCGAGCCCGCGGCGATCACGGTCGGCGCGATGAACCTGGGCCCGCTGCCGATGGCCAACGGCCTGACCCGGCTGGCGACCAGGTTCCTAGGCGACCCGGACGCGCTGGCCGCGGCGGAGAAGCGGGCCGGGGAGCCGCTGCCCGCCGCCGAGGCCGAGGAGCTCGGGCTTGTCACCTTCGCCCCCGACGACCTCGACTGGGACGAGGAAGTGCGGATCGCCATCGAGGAACGTGCCAGCTTCAGCCCGGACGCCCTCACCGGGATGGAGGCGAACTACCGGTTCGCCGGCCCGGAGACGCTGGAAACCAAGATCTTCGGGCGGCTGACCGCCTGGCAGAACTGGATCTTCACCCGCCCGAATGCCTCCGGCGACGAGGGGGCCCTGCGCAGGTACGGGACCGGGCAGCGGGCGCGGTTCGACCGGAAGCGAGCATGACATGACCACCGGCAGCGATTACAGCGAGAAGATCCCCAACAACGTCGGCCTGCGGGAGGACCGCCGGCTGCAGCGGGCGCTGGAGTCGTGGCAGCCCAACTTCCTGTCCTGGTGGGAGTCGATGGGCCCGGCCCTGCCCACCCAGGACGTGTACCTGCGCACCGCGGTCAACGTCGGCCGCGAGGGCTGGGCGCACTTCGGGCACGTGCCGATGCGCGATTACCGGTGGGGGATCTTCCTGGCCGAGCGGGACGCCGCCCGCAAGATCGGGTTCGGCCAGCACCAGGGCGAGCCGGCCTGGCAGAAGGTGCCGGGGGAGTACCGGGCGGAGCTGCAGCGGCTGATCGTCGTGCAGGGCGACACCGAGCCCGCCTCGGTCGAGCAGCAGCGCAACCTCGGCGCGACCGCGCCCAGCCTGTACGACCTGCGGAACCTGTTCCAGGTGAACGTGGAAGAGGGCCGTCACCTGTGGGCGATGGTGTACCTGCTGCACGCCTACTTCGGCCGGGAGGGCCGGGAGGAGGCCGAGGAACTGCTGCACCGCAACTCCGGCAGCGAGGACTCCCCCCGCATCCTCGGGGCTTTCAACGAGGAGACCCCGGACTGGCTGTCGTTCTTCATGTTCACCTACTTCACCGACCGGGACGGCAAGTACCAGCTCGGCACGCTGAAGGAGTCCTCGTTCGACCCGCTCTCACGCACCTGCGAGTTCATGCTCAAGGAGGAGGCGCACCACATGATGGTGGGCACCACCGGGGTGGACCGGGTGGTGGAGCGGACCGCGCAGCTCATGATCGAGCACGACACCGACGACCCCGTCCCGCACGGCGCCATCCCGCTGCCGGTGATCCAGAAGTACCTGAACTTCCACTACTCGGTGAGCCTGGACCTGTTCGGCGGCGAGACCTCCACCAACGTCGCGAACTACTACACCGCCGGGCTGAAGGGCCGGTGGCTGGAGGGCCGCCGCGCCGACGACCACCGGCTGGGCAGCGACTCGATCATGGTGGACGCGCTGATCGACGCCGGGAATGGCGAGCAGAGCATCGGCCAGACCGAGGTGGAGGCGCTCACCGGGCTCAACACCGACCTGCGGCGCGAGTACATCCGCGACTGCGCCAGCGGCGTCAGCCGGTGGAACAAGATCCTCGCGGAGGCGGGCCTGCCGCACCGGCTCAAGCTGCCGCACGCCGCCTTCAACCGCAAGGTGGGCGCGTTCGCCGGCATCGAGGCCAGCCCGGACGGCGAAATGCTCGCCGCCGATGAGTGGGACCGGCGCCAGAGCGCCTGGCTGCCCACGGACGTGGACAAGACCTTCGTCCGCTCGCTCATGCAGCCGGTCCACGAGCGAGGCAAGATCGCTGCCTGGATCGCCCCGCCCCGCAACGGCATCAACGGCAAGCCGTTCGACTACGACTACGTCCGCCTCTAGCGTCCGCAAGCCGGGGCCGGGACCTACCGGCCGGGCCGCCGGGCCATCCGGATCGCCGCGTCGACCAGCACGGCGGCGCGGGCCCGGGCGGCCGGCTCCTCGGCCGCGGTCCGGGCGAGGAACTCGTCCGGGTCCTGGCCGGCCTGCGCGGCCTCGGCCCGGCCTCCCGCATCCAGCCAGGCCCGGAGCTGCGCCTCATCCACTTCCGGGTGGAACTGGACCGCCAGGTGCCGCCCGATCGTGAACGCCTGCACCCCGACCGCGTTCCTGGCCACCACGGTCGCCTGCGGGGGCGGCAGGCACCGGTCGCCGTGGAACTCCAGCCAGGGACCAGCCGGCACCAGCGCCGGGTCGGAGGTTTCCACCAGCCGCCAGCCGACCTCCTTGGCCGGCGCCGGCTCCACCGTGCCGCCGAACGCCGCGCACAGCGCCTGCGCGCCGAAGCAGATGCCGAGCACCGCCGGGCCGGCCTGATCCGC
>DASQSC010000146.1:0-3614 GCA_035642555.1 Streptosporangiaceae bacterium
GACCGTGAGAAACCTGGGTGAGCTGGAACGAGCCATCATGGACGTCCTGTGGGAGAGCCCGGAGCCGCTCACGGTCCGCGAGGTGGGGGTCCGCCTGACGGACCGGGACCTGGCTCACACCACGGTCATGACCGTCCTCGATCGGCTGGCCAAGAAGGGATTCGCCCGCCGCGAGCGGGCGGGCCGGGCCTGGCGTTACCGGGCCACCGCCAGCCGGGAGGCGTACGTCACCGAACTCATGCTCAGCGCACTGGACCAGACGGGCGACAGGCCGGCCGCGCTCGTCAGCTTCGCCCGCCGGGTGTCGCAGGCGGAGGCGCGGGTGCTGAGCCGCGAGCTGGGAGCGCTCGGAGAGATCACCAGGGACTGACCTGCAGTGCTGGCTTCCGTCCTGGTTCTCGCCCCCCTCGCGGTGGGTATCGTCCCGGCCGCCGCGGCGCTGGCCGGTGCCCGCTGGCCGCAGCGCTCCCCGGCTGCCGCCATCCTGCTGTGGCAGGCACTCGGGCTGAGCTGGGGCCTGGCAGCGGTGGGGACGCTGGCCGGGCTCGGCGCCGAGCCGGGCCGGCACGGGGTGACCGGCGGTGCCCTGACCGGCGCCAGCCACGCGCTGACCGACGTCACTGCCCTGTTCAGCGGCCACGGGATGGTCGCGGCCGCCAAGCTGGCGTCGCTGGCCGCCGGGGCGACCCTGCTGGCCCTGCTGTGCTCGGTGCTGGTGGAGGCGTCGGCCGGGGTGCAGCGGGCCCGGCGGCGGCAGCGGGTGCTGCTGCGACTGCTCGCGCACGGCGACCCGAAGGTGCCGGGCGCGCTGGTGGTGGACCACGCCGGGGCGGCGGCTTACTGCGTGCCCGGGCTCCGGTCGGCCATCGTGATCAGCGCGGGCACGCTGGACCTGCTCGACCAGGCGGAACTGGCGGCTGTCCTCGCCCACGAGCGGGCCCATCTGCGGGAACGGCACGACCTCGTGCTGCTGCCGTTCACCGCGCTGCTGCACGCATTCCCCCGGTCCGGGCTGGCCCGGCAGGCACACCGCACCGTGGCGCTGCTGGTGGAGATGCTGGCTGACGACTACGCGCTGCGGCACCGGCCGGCCCGCGAGCTGGCCACCGCGCTGATCCGGGTCGGGACGGTGGGCCTGGCCAGCGCCCCGTCGGGAGCCCTCGCCGTGGCCGCGAGCAGCGAGGAGATGGCGGCCAGAGTGAGCCGGCTGCTGGCGCCGCCTGACCCGCTGCGGTGGCCCGCGGTGGTCCTGGTCTGCGCGGCCTCGGCGGTCCTGGTGCTGATCCCGGCGGCAGCGCTGGTCTTCTCGTTCTGAGTTGCTGATGGGCTGCTCGGTGCTGAGCCGCTGCTGAACTGCTGCCCGGGCGGTGGCGTAGGCTGCGCAGGGTGAGCGAGAACCAGTGGCGGACGCACCGGCTGGAGCTTGCCGACCAGACCCTGCGCGAGTGGGACGCGGTGGTGCTCGGCGGCGGGCCGGACGGGATCGTGCTGGACCGGTCCGCGTTCTACCCGGGCGGTGGCGGCCAGCCGCCGGACCATGGCGTGCTGCTGTGGGGCGGGGTGCAGACCCGCATCGCCGGCGCCAGGAAGGGCGACGACCTGTACCTGATCCCGGCCGAGGGGGACCCGGTGCCCCCGGCAGGCACCCCGGTTCGGGGAGCGGTCGAGGACGAGCGCCGGACCGCGCTCATGCGCACCCACTCCGGCCTGCATGTGCTGTGCGGGGTGGTGTTCCGGGATTTCGGGGCGCCGGTCACGGGCGGGAACATGGAGCCGCTGACCGCCCGGATGGATTTCAACCTGCCTGAGGTGCCGCCCGGGTTCCGGGAGTCGGTGGAGGCGGCGTGCAACGCCGAGGTGGCCGCCGACCGCCGGATCGACGTGCGGCTGCTGCCCAGGGACGAGGCGTTCGCCATCCCCGACATCATCCGGACCGCCACCAACCTGGTCCCGCCCGAGGTCAAGGACGTGCGGATCATCGACATCGTGGGGCTGGACACGCAGGCCGACGGCGGCACGCATGTGGCTTCCACCCAGCAGGTCGGGCGGATCGAGGTCGTCAAGATCGAGAACAAGGGCAAAGGCTTCCGCCGCCTGCGCATCCGAATAGCGGGCTGACCCGCCCGGGCGCCCTCCGGGGCGGGCAGCTCTACCAGGGGCCGTAGGGGCCGGAGTTGCTGCTGCTGCCGCCGATTTCCCGGACCTTGGGCCGGACGTCGGTCAGGTAGATGGCCGCGGCCACGAACGCGGCCACGGGGAGAATGCCGATCAGCGACGTCACGCCTCCGGAGGCGACCGTGCCAAGCCCGATCACGGTCGCCACGCCCAGGATGATGAGCCAGAGCGGCTTGGTCTGCTTGCTCGCGGCCACGAAGGACCGGGCCGGGCGGCGGATCGCGTCGACGAAGGCCCAGCCCTCGCAGACCAGTGCCGCCGCGGCGAGCGCCTCGAAAAACCAGTAGAGCGGGGCCATTACACCCGTGAACCCGAACACGGTCCCAGATTATCCGGTCCGGGCGGGACAGTGGTATGGCAGCGACATCCGCTGCCAGCGATCCCGCCCGGACCGGCCGCAGGGCGCGATCGTCACTGGCCCTTGCCGTTGTCCACAGCGCGCCGGTTCTGGCCGCCACGGCGGTTCGTGGTGCTCCCGTTCATGACGCGCTTCCCGCGCACGGCGAGCTTGTCGTACCCGGTGGCCGCCCTGGTCCGGACGACCGTCACGTACCCGGACGCCCGCCGCGGCAGGCCCGACACGTTCGCGTTCGCCTCGCTGCGCCACTTCGCCAGCCTGCCAGGCAGTTCCCGCAGCGTCTGGGAGGCCAGCACGCCCGCCCCGGCGGCGGCGTGCACCGGCTTGCTCTCGGCGAGCTTGCGCACCTCCGGCCGGCTGGCAATCCTGCGCACCTCAGCCTGGACATTCTTGACATCGATCACTGGGCTCATTTCGTTCCTCTTTTCCGGTCTGCCGTCGCGGCAGTTCCTCGGGCGCGCCCGCCGCCGCTATGCGGGGGGCGCTTGCTTGGTCCCCGGCCCGGGCACTTCGCCCGGTGCCTCGTGGTCCGGACCGGCCGCTGGCTGGCCTGCCGCCGGCGGCGCTGGCTGCGCGCCCCCAGGCCCGGCGGGCTCTCCGGCGGCCGCCGGGAAGCCGGGCTCGCCGGCCGGTGCCTGCCCGTCCTCCCACGGCGCCGGGCCGCTGCCGGGCTCGGCTCCGGCGCCCGGGTCGGCCTCCCGGCGGAAGGACTCGTAGATCTCGAGCAGCACCTGCTTCTGCCGCTCCGACAGCGCCGGGTCGGCCAGCAGGGCTGCCCGGACTCCCGTGTCGGGCTCCCGGTCCTCCAGGATCCCCGCCTGCACGTAGAGCGCTTCGGCGGAGATCCGCAGCCCCTTCGCGATCTGCTGCAGGATCTCGGCGCTGGGCTTGCGCAGCCCTCGCTCGACCTGGCTGAGATACGGGTTGGAGACGCCAGCCGCCGAAGCGAGCTGGCGCAGCGAGATCTTGGCCTGCTCCCGCTGCTCGCGGATGTACTGGCCGATCGAACTCACGCTCATGGGACTCACGACTGCAGTTAACCATCCTTTGCTTGCAATTGCAAGCGCTCAGCTAGCACCCA
>DASQSC010000147.1:0-2939 GCA_035642555.1 Streptosporangiaceae bacterium
GGCCCGGCCGCCCGGGGGCTGGCGGCAGGGGGGACGAGCGGCGGGACGCCGAGGCGGCGCTCGCGCTGGTGGGGATGGACTGGGCGGCCAGCGCCATGCCCGACCAGCTCTCCGAGGGCCAGCGCAAGCTGGTCGGGGTGGCGCGGGCGCTGGCGGGCAACCACCGGCTGCTGTGCCTGGACGAGCCAGCGGCCGGACTGGACACGCGGGAGAGCGAGGAACTCGGCCGGTGCCTGCGGGCCCTCGCCGACCAGGGCCAGTCGACCCTGCTCATCGACCACGACATGGGGCTGGTACTGAGCATCTGCGACCGGGTGGTGGTGCTCGAGTTCGGCCGCGTGATCGCCGACGGGGAGCCGGAGTCGGTGCGCCAGGATCCGCGGGTCGTCGCCGCCTACCTCGGCGGCGGGAGCGAGACCGCCGAGACAGGCCGCCAGGGAGCCCCGGCGGCCGGCCGGGCGGCGGCCGGGCCAGCCGAGGACCGGGGCGCTGGCTAGGGCACGCTAACCGCCGGGCGTGCCGTGATCGCCGGTGACGAACCCGGCCAGGCCGGCGGCCTGGGCCAGCCTGCTCGGCTCGTGCAGGTACATCATGTGGCCGGCCTCGTAGTAGCCGAACTCGACGTTCCCGGCCAGGTCCGCCGGGATCGCCAGGTGCGCGACGCTGTGCTCGGCCGCGAAGTAGGGCGTGGCGGCGTCGTAGTAGCCGCAGGCCACATGCACCCGCATGTGCGGGTTCACCCGCATCGCCTCCGCCAGCTTGTCCAGCACCTGCACGTGCATGCCCTCGAATTCCTTGAACGACCACGGCCGCACCCGGTCGGTGAGGATCTCGTACGGCAGGTCGCTCTGGTAGCCGAGCTCGCCGCGGACGTACTGGTTCAGGGCGGCGGTGTAGGGGCCGGTGATCGCGTCGATCGACGGGTCAGTGGTCCACGTCTCCCGGCCGTAGTCGCTGTCCCAGCCCGCAAACCGGCCGTCGATGCGGCCGACCGTCCGGCGCTGGCCGCGCAGCAGCTCGGTCAGGAACCTGACGTGCTCGGGCCGCAGGTTGACCCGGTCGATGTAGTCCTCCGACAGTCCCGTCAGCGCGGCCAGCTTGCTGATCGCCGCCGCTCGTTCGTCACCGGTCAGGCGCGAGCCGCGGGCGAGCACCCACAGGTAGTCCCGGCCCGCGTACTCCTCCGCCTCGGCCAGCACCTCCCGCAGCGGGCGGTCGCCGTGCAGGCCGTGATAGTTCGCGATCGCCGCATAGGTCGGCAGGTACAGGGCGTAGGGGTCGTCGTTGCCGCCGCCGAACTCGGCGGTCCCGCCGTCCAGGTAGGCCGAGATCAGGACCAGGCCGTTCAGGTACATGCCGAAACGCTCCTGCAGGTGCCTGGCGAGCCCGGCGGCACGCATCGTGCCGTACGACTCGCCGCACAGGTACTTCGGGGACATCCAGCGGCCGTTGCGGGTGGTCCAGAGCCTGATGACCTCGGCGACCGATTCGATGTCGCCCCCGTACCCGTGGAACTCCTGCGGCTTCTCGCCCTTGACCACGCGCGAGAACCCGGTCGACACCGGGTCGATGAACACCAGGTCGGAGTGCCGCAGCAGGGTCTGGGCATTGTCGGCGATGTCGTAGGGCGGCGGGAGCAGCGCGCCCACGTCGCCGCTCAGCACCCGGCGGGGGCCGAGCAGGCCGAGGTGGAGCCACACGCTGGAGGAACCGGGCCCGCCGTTGAAGGCGAACGTGACCGGGCGGGTGGCCGGGGTGGTGCCGTCGCCGCCGTCGAGGGTGTAGGCGGTCAGGAAGACCTCGGCCCTGGCCTTGGTGCCGTCGAACTTGTCGTCGGTGTGGCCTTCCTGGCGCAGCACGACCCGCCCGGCGGAGGCGGTGTACGCAAGCTGCTCGCCGTCGATGGTGATCGCGTGGTAACTGGTGACGAGGTCGTCCGCTGGCTCGGGGGGCTGGCCCGGCGAGCCGTCCGCGCCCTGGTCCGGCACCTGCTGCTGATCCGGAGTGTCGGTCATGCCTCGGCAGCCTAGTAACCGGGGGCGGCCCGGCGCGCGCCGGTGCGGCCCGGGGCAGTCAGGCCTTGCGAGCGGTGCCCTCGAAGATGTACCCGAGCGCCTTCGGGCCCGGCACATAGTAGGTGTCGAGGCCGGTTACCTCCAGCCCGGAACCGGCCACGAGCTGGCCGATCGGCCGGTCGAGGTGGCACCCTCCGGCCACCCGGCGCTGCAGCGGGGTCAGCCGGCGCTGCCAGCGGGCAACCCCCGGGTCGGCGGACAGGCCGTGCTCGGCGAAGCGGAATGAGCCGCCGGGCCGCAGCACCCGGGAGATCTCGCGGAGCGCCCGCTCCGGATCCGGGATGGTGCACAGGGTCCAGGTGCTCAGCACGTGGTCGGCGCTGGCGCTGTCCGCTGGCAGGTCCTGTCCGTCAAGCCCGATGTAGGCAACCGGCACCGGGCTCGCCGCCACCCGCTGGGCCGCCAGCTTCTGGCCCAGCGTCGCCGGGTCCACGGCCCGGACCCGCGCGACGTCCCGGGGGTAACAGGGGACGTTGAGGCCCGAGCCGAAGCCCACCTCGATCACCTCCCCGGCGAGCCCGGCGCACACGCGGCGGCGGATGACCCCGAAGTCTCGCCGGCTCATGATCAAGTCATTGATCCGTGGCAGCACCTGATCCCGGTAGTACCCCATGCACGCCAGTATCGGCGCCGCGGCGCACCTGCGCGGGCACCGGGGCCGCGGGTTCAGCTCTCGCGGGCGAATGTGACGTCGTGGCTGGCCGCTGGCTCGGCGAAGGCGAGCAACCGCTCGGCCTCGCGCGCGATGGCATCCCGGTCGCCGGGGCTGATCGCCCCGAACGGCTCGATGACGACCGCGGCGGCCCGCCGCTCGCGGCTGATCCGCCACGTGCCGGCCACGAAGCCATCCAGCAGGACTGTGCC
>DASQSC010000148.1:0-4119 GCA_035642555.1 Streptosporangiaceae bacterium
GCGAGCATCTCGAGCCCGGCGTGCTCGTCGGTGATGTCGGCGAGGTTGATCTCAACGTTCACCCGGGCGGTGGCGGTCGCTGCCCGGGCGGCCTCGGCCGCGGCGACAGCGTCCCCCAGCACGTTGCGGTTCCCGATGGCCACCAGCGCCTCGGCCAGGTCCACCACCATCCCCGCCACGCTGATGACCTGAGCCGGCGGCCAGGCCGCGTTGACCAGCGCCCGGGACACGGCGTCTGCGCGCGCCGCATCTTCGGCCTCGGTGGCACGCGGCAGCTTGAGCGCGCCGATCACGGTGCTGAACGCCTCCGAGTCGGCGTCGGCCAGCCGGAGCGCCAGCCCGCGCAGCTCGCCCGACTCGGTGATGACGCGGCCGATCGTCGCCGCGTCCTCCTCCCGCTGGCCGCGGGTGCTGTACCGGGCGACCATGGTCAGCAGGGCCGCCCCGATCGCCGCCTGCAGCGCCGACGCGGCACCGCCGGCCGGGGCGGGCACGCGGTCGGCGAGCCGTTCCAGGAAGTCACCGATCTTGTCGTCGCTGATGGGCACGCGTCCTCCCGGTCACAGCTCGGGCCGGCCTCAATCCTGTCACGGGCCGCGCGCCAGTGCCCCCGCTGCCCCTGGCCCGCGCGAGGGGTTACGAAAGCCGCCGGATGAGGCAAGGTGGTGACATGCCCCAGCGACAGCTTCCCCGGTGGTCAGAGCTGCGCCCGCTGATGGGGACCGGGTTCGGCCCCCGCAGCCCGGCCGAGCGGCGGCTCTCGGCCGCGCACGAAATCGCCGACCTTCGCGCCATCGCCCGGCGGCGGGTTCCGCGGGCGGTCTTCGACTACACCGAGGGGGCGGCGGAGCAGGAGCTCTCGCTGCGGCGGGCGCGGGAGGCGTTCCGGCGGGCGGAGTTCCGGCCCCGCGCGCTGCAGGACGTGTCCAAGGTGGACACCTCGCGGGAGATGCTGGGCAGCCGGGCGGACCTGCCGTTCGTGTTCGCCCCCACCGGCTTCACCCGGATGATGCACCACGAGGGGGAACGGGCCGTGGTCCGGGTCGCGGAACGGTTCGGCATCCCGTTCGGGCTGTCCACCATGGCCACGACCTCGATCGAGGATGCGGCCGCGGCCGGCCCGCAGGCGCGGAAGTGGTTCCAGCTCTACGTGTGGAAGGACCGCGGCGCCGGCGCGGAGCTGGTGAGCCGCGCCGCCGAGAGCGGGTTCGAGGCGCTCATACTCACCGTCGACACCGCGGTGGCCGGCGCCCGGCTGCGGGACGCCCGGCACGGGCTGACCATCCCGCCGTCCCTCACGCCGCGCACCATCGCCGACGCGGCCCTCCATCCCGCGTGGTGGTTCAACCTCCTCACCACCGAGCCGCTGCGGTATGCCACGCTGGCCGACTGGCACGGGACCCTGGCCGACATGGTCAACAAGATGTTCGATCCGTCCGTGACCATCGACGACCTGGCCTGGCTGCGGAGCATGTGGCCGGGACCGCTGATCGTCAAGGGCATACAGAACGAGCAGGATGCCAGGCTGGTCGCCGACCACGGCGCGGACGCCGTCGTGGTCTCATGCCACGGGGGGAGGCAGCTCGACCGGGCCCCGGTACCGCTGGAGCTGCTGCCCGCGGTGCTGGACGCGGTCGGCGGCGACGCCGAGGTCTACCTGGACACCGGGATCCTCACCGGCGCCGACATCCTGGCGGCGGTGGCAATGGGAGCGCGCGGGTGCCTGATCGGCCGCGCGTTCCTGTACGGGCTCATGGCCGGCGGCGAGCGCGGCGTGGAGCGGGCCGCCCGCATCCTGCGGGCCGAGATCACCCGCACCCTCCAGCTGATGGGGGTGCGCGCGGTGGACGAGCTCACCCCCGGGCACGTCCGGCTCCGGCAGGCGTAGCCGCGATGCGCGCCGGGCCCGGCGCCGCCCTGGGCACGCTGGCGGCGGTGCTGGCGGTGAGCACCGCCTTGGCCGCGTGCTCCGGGCCGGCCGGGCCGGCCCGCCCGTCCCGCCCATCTCGCCCGCCTGCCAGCTACTACCTGGCCCTGGGTGACAGCCTGTCGCAGGGCGTGCAGCCGGATCCGGCCGGCGCCAGCGTGGAAACCGGGCAGGGCTACGCCGACCAGCTGTACGCGGCGCTGCGGCACCGGCACCCGGGGCTGCGGCTGGTCAAGCTCGGCTGCCCGGGCGAGACCACCGGCAGCATGCTCAGCGGCGGGATCTGTTCCTACCGCGGCGGGTCGCAGCTCGCCGCCGCGGTCAGGTTCCTGCGCGCGCACCGGGGCCGGATGTTCGCGGTGACGATCGACATCGGCGCCAACGACCCGGACTCGTGCCTCAGCCGGCCGTCCGTGGCGCGGCTTGCCTCGTGCGTCGGCAGGGGGATCCCGCAGACCACCAGGGACCTAACCAAGATCATGACCAGGCTCCGGGCGGCCGGCAGCAGCACCCGCATCGTCGCGATGAACTACTACCTGCCCGCGCTCTCCGCGTGGCGCGACGGGCCGGCCGGGCCCGGCGTGGCCCGGGTGGCCGAACTCGCCGCCGTCGCCTACAACAGCCTGCTGACCCGTGTCTACCGGGCGTTCGGCGCCCGCATCGCGGACGTGTCCGGCGCCTTCCACACCTCCGACTTCGGGCAGCAGGCGGCAGTGGCCGGCCTGGGCAGGCTGCCGCGCAACGTGGCGGCGATCTGCCGGTGGACGTGGGAGTGCGCACCGCCGCCGCGGGGCCCGAACCAGCATGCCAACCGGGCGGGCTACGCGGTGATCGCCCGCGCGTTCCTGCGGGCCTTCGCTCGCTGATGGTCACAGGTGGCGCAGGAACGCGTTGGCGACCGGGCCGGCCTTGTCGGCACCCACGCCGCCGCCCTCCACCAGCACCGCGAACGCCACGTCCCCCTGGTAGCCGATGAACCAGGCGTGGCTCGGCGGGTTGCTGCCTGACCCGTACTCGGCGGTCCCGGTCTTGCCGTAGACCCCGGGCGGGAACCCGACGTGCGCCGCGGTGCCCTTGGTGACCACGGCCCGCATCATGGGCCGGAGCGCGCCGAGGATCTGCCCGCTGATCGGGTGCGGCGACGCCGCCTGCTTGCGGGCCGGGCTGATCACGAGCTGCGGCGGGCGCCACGTGCCGTTGTCAACGGCCGCCACCACGCACGCCTGGCTGAGCGGGTTGACCAGGTCCGTTCCCTGGCCGAAGGCGTCGGCTGCCAGGTCGACCGGCTGCCGGGGGGTGGTGAACCGGCCGAGCGTGGCGGGGATGCCCAGCCGGGGCTGGGCGTTGAAGCCGAACCTGACCGCCATCGAGGCGAGCGAGGAGCCGGTCAGCCGCTGGGTGGCGAGCATCGCGAAGGTGGAGTTGCAGGACACCGCGAACGCGTCCAGCAGGCTGGTGGTGCCGAGCCGCTCGTTGTCGAAGTTGTGGAACTTCCGGCCGTCGATGGTGACCGTGCCCGGGCAGGCCACCCTGCTGCCCGGCTGGAGGCCGGTCCTGGTGAGCGCCGAGGCCGTCACCACCTTGAACGTGGAGCCGGGCGGGAACACGCCCTGCAGCGGCCGGTCGAACCCGCCGGGGCGCTCGGCGACCGCCAGCACCCGGCCGGTGGAGGCCTGCACGGCGACCAGGTCGATGGGCTTGGCGGTGCTCGCCGACGCGATCGCCCGCGACGCGGCGACCTGGTATCGCATGTCGATGCTGGTCTTGACCGGCCGGCCGGGCGAGCCCGGGAACCGGTGGGCGACGGAGCCCGCCCGGTGGCCCGGCCCCTCGATCCGGATGGTGAGGTCCGGCCGCCCGGCCAGCCGCTGCTGGAACGCCTGCTCGACGCCGCCCTGGCCGACCGCATCGCCGGACTGGTAGGGCGCCCCCAGCGCTTTGGCCTGAGACTTGGTGGCCGGGCCCACACCACCGGTCAGCAGCGCGACCGAACCTGACTGGGCGGCGGCCGCCGCCGTGGTCAGGTCGGTGCCGTCGGCCGCCAGCACCGGCGCCCGGGCCGGCCACGTGGCGCTGAGCACGAACCGCTGGCCGGCCCGGAGCCCGGGATAGATGGCGGACGGGCTCCAGTCCACCCGCCACCGGCGGTTCCGGTTCACCAGCCGCAGCTGCCCCCGGTAGGTCCAGGCGTG
>DASQSC010000149.1:0-6133 GCA_035642555.1 Streptosporangiaceae bacterium
CTCGCCCCCCGCTCGACGTCGTCGATGGCCTGCCGGTCCAGCGTGAACGGCGCCCGCAGCTCGACCACCGGCTGCGAGCCGCGCACCCGGGCGGTCACCCCCTCGCCCAGCTGGCTGGACTGGCCGAGGTGACCGGTGCCGACCGCGGCCAGCGTGGCACCCGACGGGCCTTCCACGTCGGCGACCCGCCGCCCGGCCAGGTGGCGCTGGAAGGTCCGGCGCGCCTCCTCCTCGATGCTCGCCCAGGCGGCATCGGAGACCGGGGCCAGCTCACGGTGCAGGTTATTCATGGCTGCGTGCTCCTGTTCAGGCTGCCGATCCCGAGGGAACCGCCGGAGGCGGCGGGGGCCGGGGCCTCCGCTGGCCCCGTAACGTCCGCTGGTCCCGGGACAACCGCCGGCGCCGGCGCGGCCGCGGCCGCCCAGGGCGGGGCGGGCAGGTCGTCGAGAAAATCCGCCGACGGCGCGAAGAACAGGCCGCCGGTCCTGGCGGTGGAGAAGTCGAGGATCCGGTCGTGGTTGCCGGGCGGGCGGCCGATGAACATGTTGACCAGCATCTGCTCGGTGACGCCCGGCGTGGCCGCGTAGCCGATGAAGTAGGTGCCGAACTCCCCCGCGCCGACCGCCCCGAACGGCATGTTGGCCCGCACGATCTGGCGCTGGCTGCCGTCGGGCTCGGTGATGGTGTTCAGCGCGACGTGCGAGTTGGCAGGCTTGACCTCATCGGGCAGCTCGATGTCGGACAGCTTGCGGCGGCCGATCACGTTCTCCTGCTCCTCGACCGGCAGCCCGTTCCAGGCGGGAATGTCGTGGACGTACTTCTGCACGATCACGTAGCTGCCGCCGGCGAAGCCGGGGTCCTGCGGCCCGACCAGGGCAGCTGCGGCCGCGGCCGGGCCGGTGGGGTTTTCGGTCCCGTCCACGAAGCCGATCAGGTCACGCTCGTCGAAGTACCGGAAGCCGTGCACCTCGTCGTCCACGGTGACGTGCCCGGCCAGCCGCTCCATCAGGTGCGCGGCGAATTCGAAGCACAGGTCAAGCCGGCTGGCGCGGATGTGAAACAGCAGGTCGCCGGGGGTGGCCACGGCGCGGTGCCGGGCCCCGGCCAGCTCCCGGAACGGGTGCAGCTCAGCCGGGCGCGGCCCGGACAGCAGCCGGTCCCAGGCGGCCGAACCGATCCCGGCCACGCACGCCAGCTCACCGCCGGGCACCCGGAACCCCACCGCCCGCTGGAGGGCGGCCAGGTCGCCGAGCACATCCCTGGCCGCTGGCTCGCCGCCCTGGCTCACCGAGACCACCAGGAAGATCGCCGCCGCGGTCAGCGGGCTGAGCACCGCCTGCGGGACAGGCTGCTGCGGCTCCGTCATCGGTCTCCCCGTCTCAGTCCGGCCCGCCGCTTGCCAACGATATCGGGACGGCCCCCGGCAGGGGGGAGACCGGGGCCAGCTCTCGCCAGGCGGTCAGATCTCGCCGGTGGCGCCGGCCCAGCCGGGCAGGATCTCCGGTGAGTCGGTGAGCCGCAGCTTGCGGCGGGCCCGGGCGTAGAACGTCGTCTGGCCGAGCCGGACCACCCGCGCCGCCCCCGGCCGGGACCGCAGGCCGATGTGATCGCCGGGGCCGACATATCCGGCTATCCGCCCGTCCACCTCGACCGCCAGCCGGCCGCTGGCCGGCAGGATGTCCAGCGTCACGTCGTCGGTGGCCGAGAGCACCACGCCGCGGTTGTAGGCGGAGTGCGGCGCCGCGGGCGTCACCAGCAGGGCCTCCACCTCCGGGCTCACGATCGGCCCGCCCGCCGAGAAGCTGTAGGCGGTGGAGCCGGTGGGCGTGGCGACGACGACCGCGTCGGCGGCGTAGCTCACGAACGGCTGGCGGTCCACCCGGACGCCGACGATGGCGCTGCCGTCCCCCGGCACGCGCACCACCGCCACGTCGTTGAACGCGGTGACCACCGCCTCGCCCAGGGTCGCGTCCACCGCCAGCCGCGGCTCGATCGTGTACGCGTGACCGTCGATCGCCGACAGCGCGCCGGGCAGCCCGGGCACGTCCACCTCGGCCAGGAAGCCGAGCTTGCCGAGGTTGACCCCGAGCACCGGCGCGCGCTGCCGGTCGGCGATCCGCATCGCCCGCAGCATGGTGCCGTCACCGCCGAGGCTGACCAGCAGGTCGGACCGGCTGCCGAGCTCCTCGGCGGTGACCCCCGCCGCGGCACAGCGGAGCCGGGCGATCTCGTCGGCGATGCCGAAGACCTTGATCCCCCGCGTCGTCGCCCAGCCCAGCACCGCGTCCACCGCTTCCGCGGAGTCGCGGCGCGGATGCAGGACCAGCCCCACCGAATCCATGGCCGGTCGAGTCTACCCGGCAGGCAGGCCCAGGCCAGGGCACAGCCCGCCCTCGCGCCGGCTTCAGCCGGGAGGGGCCGGCAGGCGAGAATCTACCCATGACGGAATCCCGGTCGCCGGCCGCAGTGTTCACCGGCAGCACGGCGTGGGCGCGTAACCTCAGCACCCCGCTGCGCCAATTCCTGCGCACCGAGACCGGCAGCGCGGCGGTCCTGCTCGGCGCCGCGGTGGTCGCGCTCGGCTGGGCCAACATCAGCGCCTCGTCCTACCGCGCGGTGTGGGCGACCAAGCTGACGGTAAGCCTCGGCGGCGCCAGCCTGTCGGCCGACCTCCGGGGATGGGTGAACTCCGGGCTGATGACGCTGTTCTTCCTGGTGGTCGGGCTGGAAGCACGGCGCGAGTTCGACATGGGAGAGCTCAGGCAGCGGCGGCGGCTGTCGCTGCCGGTCGCGGCAGGCCTCGGCGGCATGCTCCTGCCCATCGTCATCTACCTGGCCATCAACGCCGGCCAGCCGTCCGCGTCCGGCTGGGGAGCGTCGATGTCCACCGACACCGCGTTCGCGCTCGGTGCGATGGCCCTGGTCAGCCGGCGGCTGCCGGACCGGGCGCGCACCTACCTGCTGACGTTCGCGGTGGTGGACGACCTGACCGCGCTGCTGGTCATCGCCTTCGCCTACAGCAGCAAGGTCCGGCTGATGCCACTGCTCATCGGGGTGGCGATCCTGCTCCTGGTCGCCGCCGTCCGGGTGCGGGCCATCCGGTACGGGGCGGTGTACCTGCTGCTCGGGCTGGCGGCGTGGGTGGCGTTCTTCTCCTCCGGCGTGGACCCGGTGGTGGTGGGGCTGGTGATGGGCCTGCTCGCCTACGCCAGCCCGGCCGCGCGCAGCGATCTGGAACTGGCCACCGACGCGTTCCGGCTGTTCCGGGAGCAGCCGACGCCGGAACTGGCGCAGTCGGCCCGGGAGGGCGTCCGGACCGCGCTCTCCCCCAACGACCGGCTGCAGCAGCTCTTCCACCCGTGGACCAGCTTCCTGATCGTGCCGCTGTTCGCGCTGTCGAACGCGGGCGTGGAGATCAGCGGCCCGTTCCTGGCCCGCGCCTTCACCTCGCCGATCACGCTGGGGATCCTGGCCGGGTACGTGCTCGGCAAGCCGGCCGGGACCGCTGGCGCCGTCTGGCTGGTCAGCAAGTTCAGCCGGGACAAGATCAGCCCGCCGGTCGGCTGGGCCGCGGTGATCGGCGTCGGGACGATCGCCGGGATCGGCTTCACGGTGTCGCTGCTGATCGCCTCGCTGGCCTTCCACGGCCCCGAGCTGGCCGAGGCCAAGGTGGGCGTGCTGTCCGCCGGGATCTGCGCGGCCCTGCTGGGCTGGGGCGTGTTCCGGGTGACCAACCTGCTCCCCAAGGGGACCCGGCTCCGGGCGCTGCTCGGCACTTCCCAGGTCATCATCGACCTGGCGGTGCCGGTCGACCCCGAGCGTGACCACCTGCGGGGGCCGGAGGAGGCGCCGGTCACCGTCGTCGAGTACGGCGACTTCGAGTGCCCCTACTGCGGCCAGGCAGAGCCAGTGGTCCGGGCGCTGCTCGCCGACTACGGCGACATCCAGTACGTATGGCGGCACCTCCCGCTGACCGATGTCCACCCGCACGCCCAGCGGGCGGCGGAGGCGGCCGAGGCGGCCGGCCGGCAGGGGGCGTTCTGGGAGATGCACGACCTGCTGTTCGAGCACCAGGACGCGCTCACCCCGCGGGACCTGATCGGCTACGCGGGCCAGCTTGGCCTGGACACCGAGAAGTTCGCGGCCGACCTGCGCAACCACACCGGGGCCGACCGGGTCGCCGAGGACCTCGATTCCGCTGACCTGTCCGCGGTGTCCGGCACTCCCACGTTCTTCATCAACGGCAGCCGCCACCACGGGGCCTACGACATCGCCACGCTCAAGGCCGCGGTCAAGGCGGCCCGGGCCCGGGTAGCAATCCAGGCACGATGAACGCGAACCGGCTCGCCGCCCTGCTGCCCCGGTGGTCGCCGGATGCCGCGATGCGGGCGCTGCGGGCGACCATCGTGGTTCCCGGCCTGTTCGCGCTCAGCTTCCTGGTGATAGGGAACGGCCAGCTCGCCCTGTTCAGCGTGTTCGGCAGCTTCGCGACGCTAGTCATGGCCTCGTTCGGCGGCAGCAGGCGGGTCAAGGCCATCGCGCATCTCGGGCTCGCCCTCACCGGCAGCGTGGTGCTGGTGATCGGCACCCTGGTCAGCGGCACCGTCTGGCTGGCGGCCGTCGTCACCATTCCGGTGGCGTTCGCCGTCTTCTTCGCCGGGATCGCCGGGCCGAACGGCGCCTCCGGGGTCACCGCTGTCCTGCTCGCCTACGTGCTCCCGGTGGCCTCGACCGGCGGGCTCGCCACCATCCCCGACCGGCTGGCGGGCTGGTGGCTGGCGTCGGCGGCGGGCACCGCCGCGGTGCTGCTGCTGTCACGCCGGTCGGCCGGGGACCGGCTGCGGGCGGCAACGGCCGGCCTGGCAGCGGCGCTGGCCCGGCACCTGACTGCCGCGGCGGTAAGCGGCGCCCAGCCAGCCGACCGGGACGCCACGGTCGCGGCCAAGCAGGAGATGATGCGCCTGTTCCGGGCCGCGCCGTACCGGCCGACCGGGCTGGCCACCGCCGATCAGGGCATGGGCAGCCTGGTCGTGCTGCTGGACTGGTGCACCGGGCTGACCTGCGACGCCCTCGGCGCGCACCTGGACGTGCGGGAGGCCGCGCCCGCGGACCGCGAACTGCTCGGCGTCGCAGGCGGCGTGCTCGCGGACGTGTCCGCGCTGCTGCGGGGCGCGGGCCCGGGCGGCATCGAGGCGAGCCTGGCGCGGCTCGAGGCCGCCCGCGCCGCCAGCGCCGATTTCCAGCGGCAGCTGACGGGCGCATCGGAGGCCGACCGCGCCTGCGCCGTCCACGCCGTCCACGCGCAGACGATCGCGCTCGCGGCCCAGGCCGCTGCCGCCGACGCGCTGATCGCCGCCGGGCAGGCCGATCCCGGCACCGTCAACGCGGAGCGCCGCCGCTGGACCGGGGAGCGGGTCGGCCGGGTGCCGGTGCCGCTCCGGATGCCCGTGCTGGCCAGTGCGCTGGGCGTGGCACTGCCCCAGGCCAGCCTCCGTTCGGTGGTGTTCAGGAACGCGGCGCGCGGCGCTATCGCACTCGCGGTGGCGGTCGCGGTCGCCGACCTCAGTGGCGTGCAGCACGGGTTCTGGGTGGTGCTCGGCACCCTGTCAGTACTGCGGGGGAATGCCGCGGCCACCGGCTCGACGGCGCTGCGCGCGCTGGCGGGCACCGTGGCCGGGTTCGCGGTGGGCGCGGCACTGCTGCTCGGCATCGGCACCAGCCCGGTGGTGCTGTGGGCGGTGCTGCCGCTCGCGGTCCTGATCGCCGCCTACGCGCCCGGTACCGCGCCGTTCCTGGTCGGCCAGGCGGCCTTCACGGTCACCGTGGTGGTGCTGTTCAACCTGCTGGTGCCGGCGGGCTGGCGGGTCGGCCTGCTGCGGATCGAGGATGTCGCGATCGGCTGCGCGGTGAGCCTGCTGGTGGGCGCGCTGTTCTGGCCGCACGGGGCGTCTGGGGTGGTCGGGCATGACCTCTCGGATGCGTTCCGGCGCGGCGCCGCGTACCTGACCCAGGCGGTCGACTGGGCGCTCGGCGGCCGCCCGGTCGCGTCAGCCAGCACGGTCGCAGCGGTCAGCGCCGGCATCCGGCTGGACGAGGCGCTGCGCGGGTACCTGGCCGAGCAGGGGGCCAAGCG
>DASQSC010000150.1:0-4811 GCA_035642555.1 Streptosporangiaceae bacterium
CCGGTGCTGGCAGCGGCCGGGCTGCGGGCGATCGCCGCCGATCTCATCGGCTTCGGCCGGTCCGACAAGCCCGCCGAGATCGCCGATCACAGCTACGCCAGGCATGTGGAGTGGGTGCGGCGGCTCGCGTTCGACGGGCTCGGCCTGCACGGGATCACGCTGGTCGGCCAGGACTGGGGCGGCCTGCTGGGGCTGCGGCTGGCCGCCGAGCATCCGGACCGGTTCGCCCGGCTGGTGGCGGCCAACACCGGCCTGCCCACCGGCGACCAGCCGATGCCCGACATCTGGTGGCGGTTCCGCGAGGTGGTGCAGGCGGCGCCGGCCCTCCAGGTGTCGCGGCTGGTGCAGTCCGGCTGCCAGGCGCCGCTGCCGGACGAGGTGCTCGCCGCCTACGACGCGCCGTTCCCCGACGAGAGCTTCATGGCCGGGGTGCGGGCGATGCCGCTGCTGGTGCCGACCGCGCCCGACGACCCCGCGACCGGGCCGAACCGGGCCGCCTGGCAGCGGCTGTCCGGCTGGGACAAGCCGTTCCTGGTGGCGTTCAGCGACCGGGACCCGATCACCGGGGCGATGGCGCCGGTGCTGCGGGGGGCCGTGCCCGGCGCGGCGGGCATCGAGCACCCGGTGATCGCGGGCGCCGGGCACTTCCTGCAGGAGGATGCGGGGGAGCGGCTGGGCGGGGTGATCGCCGCCTTCGTCCGGGATCATCCCGGGCCGGCCTGACGCGGGCGCTAGCTGAAGGTGCCCGGGCGCTAGCTGAAGGTGCGGGCGCTGGGGTAGCGCTGCGCCCCGTCCACCACGACGTTGGCGCCGGTCACCCAGGAGGCCCGCGCCGACAGCAGGAACGTGACCACGTCGGCGACCTCTTCCAGCCGGCCGAGGCGGCCCAGCGGGAACTCGGTGCGCTCGAAGGCGGCGAACGCTTCCGGGTTCTCGGCCCGGAACCTGTCCCAGGTCCCGCCCTCGAACATGATCGAGCCCGGGCTGACCGCGTTGACCCGGATCCCGTACCGCGCGAGCTCGGCCGCCGCGGTCGCGGCGAGCTGGATTTCCGCCGCCTTGGCGACCGCATAGGTGGTCCGGGGCGCCGGGCGCATCCCGGTGATCGACGAGACGATCACGCAGGCGCCGCCGCCAGCGGCCTGCAGGTGCGGCAGCCCGGCCCGGATCAGCTCCGCCGCATGCCCGGCGTTCAGCTCGAACGTGGCGGTGAAATCGCCAGCGCCGGAGCTGGTGAGGTTACCGCCCACGGTGCCGCCGGCGTTCGCCACCAGGTAGTCAAGGCCGCCGAGCGTCCCCGCGATGTCAGCCACCGCCGCCGCCAGCGCCGCGGTGTCGGTCACGTCGGCCGCGGCGGTCGCTACGGGTACGTCGTAGCTGGCCAGCTGGCCCGCGGCGGACGCGAGCCCGGCCGGGTCACGGGCGATGAGCCCGGCGGCGGCGCCCTCGGCAGCCAGCGACCGGGCGATGGCCAGCCCGATGCCGCGGCTGCCGCCGGTGATCAGCGCGCGCTTTCCGCGCAACCCGAGATCCACGCAGAGCACGCTATCGGTACCGGCTTGCGCGCGGCCCGCGGGGCCCGCCCGATGTTCGCGGGCGCCCGTGATCCGCGCGGGTGCCTGTGACCCCCGGGGGGTGCCCGTGATCCGCGCGGGTGCCTGTGACCCCCCGGGGGTGCCCGTGATCCGCGCCGCGCCCGCCCCGGGCGGGCGCCGGGGTCCCGGGCGGGCGCGAACCTGGCCCGCCACTAGAGTGGCCCGGGTCCGTGACGGCTGCCGGAGGTGGGTGGATGCCCGATGGGTCCGGGCCCGCTCCGCCCTCGCCGGACCGTTGGCGGCAGGTGCGGCGGGCGCTCGATGCCCACCGGCCCGAGCTGACCAGGCTCGCCAGCGAGTTGTACCCGGAAGCGCACCGGGCCGGCGGCACCCGGCTGCTGGCCCGGCCGGAGTGGCTGCCCGCCGAGCCGCTGCCGCTGGCAGGCGTCGCGCTCGGCTGGCAGCAGGACCCGCCGCCACCCGCGGTGACCGGCACCGGGCCGGCCTCGGCGCATGTCCGGCCCGCGCGGGAAGCCGGCGGCCAGTACCAGACCTACGCGGACGCGATCGCCGGCCTCGACCCGCCCGCCCTGCTGGCGAACCGGGTCTGCTACCGGCTGCTGGCGGCACGGCTCAGCGACGGCGACGGCGGCCCGCCCGGGCTGGAGTTCGGATGCTGCCGCTACTTCGACGCCGTCAGCCTGGGACACGCGGTGGCGCATGAGCTCGCCGCCGCCTGGCACGATGCGCCCGGCCCGGTGGGGCTGGACCGCCTGCCGCTGCGGGCCGCCGCCGGCGACCCGTGCGACCTGCCGCGGCGGGCGGCGATCACGGCCGTCTGCACGCTCACCCTGCGCCGGGATCCGGGCGGCGGGGCGTCGTTCGTGCTGCACTGGCGGGATCCGGCCCGGGTGAACCACGCCGGCGGGATGTATCAGGTGATGCCGGCCGGGATCTTCCAGCCGGTAGCCGGCACGGCCGCGGCCGTGCGGGCCGACCTGAGCCTGTGGCGGAGCATGGCGCGCGAGTTCAGCGAGGAATTCCTGGGCACGTCCGAGGAATACCCGCTGGCCGGGGGCTGCCTCGACTACCAGCGCTGGCCGTTCTACCGGAAGCTGACGGCCGCCCGCGAGGCGGGCGCGCTGCGGGTGTGGTACATGGGCCTGGGAACGGACCCGCTCACCCTGGCCACCGACGTCCTGACGGTGGCGGTGCTCGACGGGCCCGCGTTCGACGCCCTGCTGGGCGCCATGGTCGCCACGAACGCGGAGGGCCGCGTGGTCACCGAGGGCGGGACCGCGGCGATCCCGTTCACGGCCGCCACGGTGGCGAGGTTCACCGGCGACGGCGAGCCGGTGCAGCCGGCCGGAGCGGCCGTGCTCCGGCTAGCCTGGCAGCACCGCCGCCGCCTGCTGGGGTAGGCCAGGCCCGGGCCCCGGCTGGCCGGGGACCTCCCGCTCCAGCGCCTGGCCTGCGACCGGGACTCCGAGCTGCAATACCAGCCAGAGGCGCGCGGGGTCGGCCAGCACCCCGGGCGCCGCGAGCGGATCGCCGTCGACGATCAGCAGGTCGGCGAGCTTGCCTTCCTCGACCGTGCCGACGTGCCCGGCCAGGCCCAGCGCCTGCGCCGCGGTGCTCGTGGCGGCCACCAGGGCCTGGACCGGGGTCAGCCCGTGGAAGATCATCCGCTGGATCTCCAGCCCCGCGCAGACCTCCTTGTCGCTGCCCAGCGCGATCTTGACCCCGGCGTCCCTGGCCGCCCGCATCGAGGCCGTTCCGTTCTCCAGGTTGATATCGGCCAGCTCGACCAGGGCGGGGGGCATCTCGGGCGCGCGCTCCGCCGCGGCGGGATCGATGACCTCGCCGAAGCCTGCCATCCAGTAGTAGCCCGACAGCGTGGGGACGAGCACCTGGCCGTTGCCGGCCATCGCGTCCAGCAGGTCGGGCCGCTGGTGCAAGAAGATGCCGTGCTCGATGGTGTCCGCGCCGTTGGTGATCGCCGCCTCGCTGCCGGCGTTCCCTTCCGCATGCGCGGACAGCCGGTAGCCCATCCGGTGCGCCTCGTCGGCCACCGCGGCCAGCTCGGCGGCGGTGAGCTGGAGCGGGTCGGGGTCTTCCAGCTCGTTCGACCGGGCACCGGTGGTCATCACCTTGATGAAGTCGGCCCCGGCCCGGATCTGCTCGCGGACCGCCCGCCGCATGTCGTCGGGCCCGTCCGCCTCGCGATACATGGTGCCGTAGAACCGGCCGCCGGGCGCCGTGGCCGAGATGATCTTCCCGCAGGTCAGTAGCCGCGGGCCGCGGAACGCGCCGTAGCGCATGGCCTGCCGGGCCTCCTGCGGCAGCTCCGCCTGGGCGCCGGTGAACCTGACGGTGGTGACGCCCATGCGCAGGAACTCGCGCAGCTCAGCCTGCAGGAAGTGCGCCGGGGTCCCGGGCAGGAACGGCTCGGCCCCGCGTGGTGTCTGCGGGGCCTCGCTCAGGATGTGCGTGTGCGCCTCGATCAGGCCGGGCATGATCGTCCGCTGTCCCACGTCCAGCAGCCGGGCGCCCTCCGGGCACGGCTCGGACGCGCGGCCGACCCGGCGGATCACCCCGTCCTCAATCAGGACCGCGGCATCGTCACGCAGCTGTCCGCCGGTGCCGTCGAACAGCCGGGCCCCGGTCAGCCACAACCGTCCCTCGCCCGGTGCGGGAGCGGCGATCAGGGCCGGGAAGCGATGGGGCACGGCAGCATTGTGGGCATATCTGGATGATCCGCGCCAGACCCGGCCGCCGGTCAGATCTGACCGTTGTAGAAGCCGTGCCGGGCCAGCGGCTCGAGCAGCTGAGCCTCCTCGTAGGAGAGGTGGGACAGCATCGTGTCGGTGAGCAGGTCGGCCACCTGCTGCAAGCCGCTGAAGTCGCCCGGATGGCGGAGCAGGTCAACGAGCGCCCGGTCAAGGTCGTCCAGCACGTTGTGGATGACCTTGTGCTCGTCCGTCAGCCGCCCGAGCACGGGCTCCAGCCCGGGTTCGCTGGCCCGCAGGTGCGGGAAGATCGCCTCGTCCTCCAGGGTGTGATGCCCGGTCACGATCCGGCAGTAGGACGCGCAGTAGGCGCCCAGCGTCCAGTCGTTCTGCCGCACGGTCAGCTCGTTGATCGCCGACCGCGCCCCCGCCGCGTCCACGGTGCCCTCACGGACCTGCGCGATCAGGTCCCGGATCTGCTCGAGTTCGGACCGCAGATGGTCGTGGATCTCGATCAGATGGGAGCCGATCGCGCGCCCCAGCCGGG
>DASQSC010000151.1:0-5899 GCA_035642555.1 Streptosporangiaceae bacterium
CCCCACCAGAAGTGGCCGAGCAGCAGGCCGCCCACGATCGGGCCGATCGCGATGCCAATGCCGACCGCGGTGGCCCAGATGCCGATGGCGCGGGCCCGCTCGCGGGGATCGAACACGTTCGAGATGATCGACAGCGTCTGCGGCATGACCGCCGCCGCGCCCAGGCCCATCGCGGCCCGCGCGAAGATGAGCTGGTCGGGGTTCCGGGAGTAGGCGGTCAGCAGCGAGAAGAGGCCGAACGCTGCCATGCCGATCATCAGCATGCGCTTGCGGCCGATCCGGTCGCCGATGACCCCGAACGTGAACAGGAGGCCGGCGAACACCAGCGTGTAGGAGTTGATCCCCCATTCCAGCTGGCTCTGGCTGGCGCCGAGCCCGACGTGCGGCTCGGCGATGGTCTTGAGTGCCACGTTCAGGACCGTGTTGTCCAGCACGATGGCCATCAGGCTGATGATCAGCACACCGAGGATGACCCACCTGCGGCGGCTGGCCGAGTACCTATTCATGATCCCCTTAGCCGGGACGGCGGCCGTTCGGAAAGTTCTGGCACCGAGCGGGAAGCGGCGCGCTCCCGCGGCTGTTAGCCCGGATGTCCGGGACGGCAACGGGGGCCCGTCCCGGCTCCGTCGATACGGAACGGACCCGTATCGAAATATATTCCCGGCGGCCGGGTACGTCCGGCAGGGCGGCGAGGGCCGGCCGGGACCCCGCGGCACGCGAGGGGTATCCAGCGGGCCCCGCTCGTGCCATGATCAAAGCGTCCGGGGACGCCATCAGGCGCCACGAGACGTGGAGGCATCGATGACTGCTGACCAGATCCGTCCGGCCCCGGCCGCGACCAGTGCGCGGACCGCGGAGCCCCTCTACGGCGGGAGCGCTGCCCGCAGGGTCACTGTCCGCGACCTCGCGGCCGCCAAGGCCCGCGGCGAGAAGTGGCCCATGCTCACCGCCTACGACGCGCTGACCGCCGCGGTGTTCGACCGGGCCGGGATCCCGGTGCTGCTGGTGGGCGACTCGGCCGGGATGGTCGTGTACGGGCACGAGACCACCATCCCGGTGACCGTAGCCGACCTGCTGCCGCTCACAGCGGCCGTGGTACGGGGGACCAGCCGGGCGCTGGTCGTCGCCGACCTGCCGTTCGGTTCCTACCAGGCATCCGGCGCCGACGCGCTGGCCGCGGCCTCCCGGTTCCTCAAGGAGGCCGGGGCGCACGCGGTCAAGCTGGAGGGCGGCCACCGGGTGGCGGGCCAGGTCGAGGAGCTGGTCGCGGCCGGCATCCCGGTCATGGGCCACCTCGGGCTGACCCCGCAGTCGGTCAACGCGCTCGGCGGCTACCGGGTGCAGGGCCGCGGCGAGGACGGCGACCGGTTGCTGCACGACGCCAAGTCGCTGCAGGCGGCGGGCGCGTTCTCGATCGTGCTCGAATGCGTGCCGGCGGCGCTCGCAGCCCGGGTAACGGAGACCGTGTCCATCCCCACCATCGGCATCGGCGCCGGGCCGGACTGCGACGCCCAGGTGCTGGTGTGGCAGGACATGGCGGGCCTGACGCCACGCACCGCCAAGTTCGTCAAGCGCTACGCCGACCTGGCGGGCGTGCTGGACGGGGCGGCGCGGGCGTTCGGCGAGGAGGTCACCGGCGGCCAGTTCCCCGGCCCGGAGCACAGCTACAGCTGACGCCACAGCTCCACCTGGCGGCGCAGCTCCACCTGACGGCACAGCTCCACCTGGCGGCCCGGCCCGGAGCGCAGGCGGGCGCCGGCTGCGCCGACCGGCGGGTTACAGCCGGGCGAGCTCGTCGGCCAGGTCGTCGAGGCCGAGCACGCCCAGCGACAGCGCCGCGCTGTGCCAGGCGGCGAGGTCGAACGGCTCGCCACGGGCCTGGTGAGCCTGCCGGGCCGCCGCCCGGCCGGCCAGCCACGCCCGCTCGCCCAGCTTGTAGCTGATGGCCTGGCCGGGCGAGCCCAGGTAGCGGACGATCTCGCTGTCGACGAACGCGCGGCTGAGCCCGCTGTGCGCCGCGAGGAAATCGCCGCCAAGCTCCGGCGTCCAGGCCTGGCCCGCGCCCAGCGGGGAGTCGCCGGGCACCGCCAGCCCCAGGTGCATGCCGATGTCGATGACCACCCGGACCGCGCGCATGAGCTGCGCGTCGAGGTAGCCGAGCCGCGCGCCCGGGTCGGTGAGGTAGCCGAGCTCGTCCATCAGCCGTTCCGCGTACAGCGCCCAGCCCTCGCTGCACGCGGCCACCGAGGCGGCGCTGGTCTGGAACGCCGACAGCTCGCCGGACAGGTAGGTCCACTGCGCGAGCTGGAGATGATGCCCGGGGACGCCCTCGTGGTACCAGGTGCTCACCAGGCTCCAGAGCGGGAACCTGGTCTTGCCGAGGGTCGGCAGCCAGGTCCGGCCGGGCCGGGAGAAGTCCTGGCTGGGCCGGGTGTAGTAGGGCGCCGCCGCGCTGCCTTCCGGCGCGATCCGGGCTTCCACCCGCCGCACCGGTTCCGGGATGCCGAACTGGGTCCGGCCCAGCTCGGCGATCGTGTCGTCCATCAGCTGCTGCAGCCGCTGCTGGATCTCGGCTACGCCCTCGACCGCTTCGCCGTGGGCGTCGAGGTAGCGCATGGCCTCCTGCGCGCTGGCGCCGGGCTGCACCAGCTCCGCCTGCTGCGCCGCCTCGGCGCGCAGCCGCTGGAACTCCGACCAGCCCCAGTCGTAGGCCTCGGCCGGATCGATGTCGGCGCCGGTCCACTGCCGGGCCCCGGTCCGGTACCGGTCCTCCCCCATCGCGTCCGGGGTGCCGTCCGCCTGCGGCAGGTAGCCGGTGGCCAGCCAGTCACGCAGGCTGCCAGCGGCTGACAT
The DNA here is from genome assembly GCA_035642555.1 of Streptosporangiaceae bacterium. Lineage (GTDB taxonomy): Bacteria > Actinomycetota > Actinomycetes > Streptosporangiales > Streptosporangiaceae > JAIRTY01. The sequence goes on from DASQSC010000151.1 coordinate 2,854, forward strand.
GGCGCCTGCTGCGGCCCGGTCCAGCTCGGCCCGCAGGGCAGGCGGGACGTCGGCGGCGGCGCAGAAGCCGGCGAACCAGCCCCGCCCGTCCGCCGCCGCTTCCCACTCGGTCAGCTGGTCCACCACGGTGCGGACCTGCCTGGGAGCGGTGAGCAGGCCGCGCCGCGCGCCCTCGGCCAGCGAGGCCCGCTGCCCGGCGAACGCGGCCGGTACCTGCGCCATCCGCCGGGCGATCACCGCCCAGTCGTCCGGGGTTGCGGCGGGCATCAGCAGGAAGATGTTCCGGACCCGGTTGACCGGGCCGAATATGTTGCGCAGGTCGCGCAGGTGCTCGCCGGCCTCGCTCACGGCCAGGCCCGCCGCCAGCCGTTCGGCCAGCAGCCGCGCGCACCGGCGCTCGTCAGCGCCGGCCGGGGTGAGCTCGCCGAGCCGGGCGAGCGTGGCCCGGGCCAGGTCGTCCTTGGCCTGCTGGCCGGAGGGAGACAGGTCCGGCAGCCGGTCCTGGCCCTCGGGCAGGCCCAGCATGGTGGCAAGCAGCGGGTCGAGCCCGGCGAGTGAGGCTACGTACTGGTCTGCGGCATCGCGCACGGCCCGCTGGTCCGCGGCAGCAGATGCGGTCCGCTCGCCAGGGCCGGCCGGGTGCGGGGGGTCACCGGTCACCGGGCTATTGTGCCGCTCCGGGCGGCCGCATGCGCGGCCCGGTCAGCGTCCGGCCAGGAACGCCAGCACCCGCCGGGTGAGCAGGGCCGCTGCGCCGGGATCGTACGACGGCAGGCTGGCGTCGGCGAACAGGTGCTTGTCGCCCGGGTAGAGGAACAGCTCGGCGTGCCCGGCGGACGCGACCAGCGCCCGGGCCGCGTCGAGGTCGCCTTCCCCGGTGAACAGCGGGTCCGAGTCCATGCCGTGGACCTGCACCGGCACCCCGGCCGGCCAGGAAGTCCCGAACTCCCCGACCGGCACGCACGAGTGGAACAGCAGCGCCCCGCGTGCGCCCGGCCGGGTCTGGGCCAGCTTCTGCGCGGGCAGCACGCCGAGCGAGAAGCCGGCGTAGACCAGCTCTTCCGGGAGCCCGGCCGCGGCGCGGGTGCCGCTCTCGATGATCTCGCCGAAGCCGATCTCCCCGGCGTACGCGATCCCGTCATCGAGGCTGCTGAAGGTCCGCCCGTGGTAGAGGTCCGGTGCGTGCACGGTGTGCCCGGCCCGCCGCAGCTCGTCCGCGAAGCCGAGCACCCCTGGCGTCCGGCCCTGCGCATGGTGGAACAGCAGCACCTCAGCCATCTCGTTCTTCCCCTAGATGTCGGTGACGCGGAGGCCGGAGTGGGCCTTGTAGCGGCGGTTGACGGCGACCAGGTTGGCGGTCAGTGCTTCCACCTGGCCGCAGTTGCGCAGCCGGCCCGCGTACACGCCGCGCACCCCGGGGATGCGCCCGGCCAGCGCCTGCACCAGGTTGGTGGCCTCCCGGTCGTCGCCGAGCACCAGCACGTCCTGGCTCACCTCGCTGAGCTGGGGATCAAGCAGCAGCACCGACGACACGTGATGGAATGCCCCCACCACGCGCGATTCCGGCAGCACGGCAGCCGCCTGCTCGGCGGCGCTGCCCTCGGCGACCCGCAGCGGGTAGGCGCCGCGGGAGTCGAACCCGATCGGGTTCACGCAGTCGATCACGACCTTGCCGGCCAGGTCAGCGGCGAGTGACGCCAGCAGCTCGCGGTGACCCTCCCACGGCACCGCGACGATCACCACGTCGGCGGCCCGGGCGGCGTCCTGGTTGATCATGCCGCGTATCCCTGACCCGCCGCCAAGACCGGCTGCGGCCGCAGCGGCCCGCTCGGCGCTGCGGGATCCGATGATGACCGGGTTGCCGGAGAGCGCGAACCGGTGGGCGAGCCCGCGGCCCTCGGCGCCGGTCCCGCCCAGCACTCCGATCGCCAGGTTCCCGACGTCCGGCGTGCTTCCTTCGGTGTCGTCCGGGGAGTTCGCGGATGAGGGGTGCGGCTCAGGCATGGCACGATCCTGCCAGAGCGCCCCCGGCCGCCTGGCATCATGGGACCGTGAACGCCGATCAGGTCGCTGCGCTGCGGGTCCTGCTCGCGCCCACCGGCTGGGTGGAGCGGGCGGCCGGGTTCGCCCGCGCGCTGCGCGGGTCGGCGCGCACCCCGGGCGGCCTGCTGATGGTGGGGACGCCGCAGCAGGAGCCCTGGCACCTGGCCGCTCACCTGGATGAGGAGAGCCGCCTGAACGGCATCCCGGAACTGATGCCGACGCTCGTCCGGTGGCAGGTGCCGCCGGGCGCCCCGGCGCACCTGAGCGTCGGCCTGAACCGGCTGGAGGCCGCCCGCCGGGGCGAGTCGCTGCTGGTCGTCAGCCCGGAGGCCGCGCCAGGCCCGCTGCTGGAGCGGGTCAGCGACGCCCGGCACACCGGCGCCACGATCTTCGCGCTCGACCGCGGGGACCGGGAGCTGGCGGGGCTCGCGCACGAGGCACTCGCGGTGGCGCCGGAAGCCGCGCCGCTGTCGTTCGACGCGGCGCAGCACCTGGTGAGCAGCGCGGCCGGGGAAACCGGGGGTGGCGGCCGCACCGGCTGGCGGGACCGGCTGGCCCGGCTGCTCGACACCGTGAGCGGCGCCGGGCCGGCCTGAGCCGGTCAGAAGCCGGGGAACGAGCGACGCAGCAGGTCCAGGTCCGCGTCGCCGGCCTTCACCGTGGCCGGAGTGTGGTCCGGGTCGAGGCGCCCGTAGACCAGCCGGACGAACGTCTCAGCTGGCAGCTGCAGCACGGCCGCGCCGCCGGCCGTTCCCGGCGGTCCCAGCCGCGCGCCCGTGCCGGTCAGCTCCAGCAGGAACTCGCGCTCCGGGTCGCTGGTGACGATCCGGAAGGACGCCGGCTCCGGTGCCCCCTTCCCGGCCCAGCCGGCCAGGCCCGGCAGGGTGTCCACGAGCAGCGCGATCGCGTCGGCCGCGACGGCGGCGGCCGGGTCGAGCGCGACCGCGATGTCCCAGGTGTGCACGGCGTGCTCGGACAGCCGCATCCGCAACAGGCTGGTCAG